>JANWLE010000094.1 GCA_025451035.1 Solirubrobacteraceae bacterium | reverse complement strand
CTCTTGCCCGAGCCGGAGACGCCCGTGAACACAGTCAGCCGGCGCTTCGGGATCTCGATGCTGATGTCCTTGAGGTTGTTCACGCGCGCGCCATGCACGCGGATCAAGTCGTGGCTGTCGGCAGCGTGCGGCGCAGACGGCCGCGTGTTCGTCCTCGTGGCCATGCTCACTCCTAAGTCGTGGGACGCATCGATCCGTTCCATGTCGAGCTTAAAGACGAACGGGAAGCCCGGAAATCGACAGCCCGATCGCCGCGGATGGCGGTTTCGCCGTTGGTCTTGACCGCCGCGGCCGGCAAGCGCAGCGCCACCACCGGGACCACCTCCGGGCGTCACGATAGCCGCGGCTGCACGAGCGGCGCTCTCCTCGACTGCCGATCGCTCTGCTCACCCGCTTCGCAGGCGCGGGATCGAGTGCTGCGTGAGGCGGTCAAGCGCAAACGTTGCCTGACGCGGCACGGCGGCGAGCTTGAAATTCATCCTGCGAGGTGCAGGAGCCAGCACACCTCCGACGAAACGTTTTGACTGTGCACTCATCGAAGCTCGAGCTGGCCCTGGAAAGCTTCATCGATCAAGCCGCCGCCCATCTGCGGCAGGAGATCACCGACGGCGCGGAGGTGCCGTTCGAGCTGGCCACGAGCCCGGGCCGCGGCCAACGGACCCCTCTCTACAGCTACCGTCCGCTCACCGCCCGCTTCATTCGTGAGCGCGCCGCCTCGCTGCGGGCGCTCGAGAGCTACCCGCCGGCGGCGCAGCTCATCGCCGGCGCCGCGGGGCTCGAGCGCTACTTGACCGCGAAGGACGCCGGCGGCCTGCCGCCGGGCTCGGGCAAGGCAAGCGAAACGGCGCTGTTGTGCCTGCTGTGCGACGTCTTCGCAGAACAGACTGAGTTCGAGCCCAACCACGCGCGCGTCGCCGCGGCGCTGCAGTCGCTCGGGCAGTCCGCCGCGGTGCGCGCCGAGGAAGTCACGCTGCTGGCGGGCCTGCGCGGCATCGCGCTGGTCTCGCGCGAGCTGGTCCTCACACGCGGGCTTTTGCTCGCCGCGCCGGAGATGCTGGACGGTCTGCCGGAGCAGCTCGCCCACGCCGGGGAGAGCGGCCCGCAACTGCTGGCCCTGTACACCAGCGAGGAGCCGGACGTGTCCGCCGCGCTCGCCCAGGGCCACGAGGTGCTGCACGACCTGCTGCGCAGCCTGCGGCTGTTCGGCGACGCGCGGATAACGCTCGAGGAGCTGGCGTGGGTGCGGGTCGGCCAGGGCTCCTGGCGTCCCGTCGCGACGTCGAGCAGGGGCCGCCCGCACGGCATGCTGCTCGTCACCGACGACCAGGAGGACGAGCTGCGCGCCTTCTGCAACCTCGTCTCCCGCCGCGCCCCGAGCGACACCCCGATCGCGTGGGCGCTCGAGCGCTTCCAGGTCGGCTGCGAACAGCCGAGCGAGCATCGCGCCCTCAGCGACTACCTGCTTGCGTTGCGCGCGCTGCTCGAGCCGGAGGGCGCCGACAGCGGCCTGCTCGCCGGCCGCCTAGCGGCCTTGTGCGCGACCGTCGAGGAGCGCGCTGAGCTGAACGAGCGGATCTGCGGCGCGCTCGCGCTGGAGCGGGCGGTGATCGCCGGCACGGCGCGCTCGAGCGCCTCCGAGGAGAGTCTCATCCGCTCGCTCGCCGACCATCTGCGCGCGCTGCTGCGGGACGTGATCTGCGGCCACCTCGATCCCGAGTTGACGCTGCTCGCCGACGAGCTCTTGCACGCCGCGGCGGGCGAGCCGGAACAGCCCTCCCAGCCCGTGCGCGCAGCGTTCGACGAGCTCGAGCTGGCGTTCGGCGTCGGCGAGAGCCCGGCCGGGCCCGTCTCGTTCGCCGGCGAAGAGCAGGGCGTGCTGTGGCCCGAGCAGCCCGTCGCCGGCGCGCCACGACACTAGGGCCGTCCCGCGGCTCTAGTCCCGCTCGCCGAAGAGCTCGCGTGTCACGCGGATGAGGCCGTCGATGTCGGCGATCTCGCCCTCCAGCATCGGCAGGATCAGCGGGTCCTCTTCGCCGAGCTCGGCGCGCAGACGCTCGATGTTCTGCGCGTCACGGCGGGCCAGCAAATCGAAGTCCCGCAGGTTCGCCGCGACGCGTGCCGCCAGGCGCTCGCCGAGCGGCTCGCGCAGCAGCAGCGAGAGCTCCTGCGGCGAGTGGCCCGCCAGCCCGCCGGTGTGGACACGGTTGACCACCAGTCCCCCGAACGGCATCCCCCTGGCACGCAGCTGCCCGTGCAGGAACACGGCCTCCTGCGCCGGGTCGTGCTCCGGCGTGGTGATGAGCAGAAACGTGCTCGCCGGGTCCTCGAGCAGCGCCTGGGCGCCACGCGAGCGCTCGCTGAAGCCGCCGATCAGGCCCGACAGCGAGCGAAAGAAAGCCGACAGGTCCGCGAGCAGATCGACGCCGCTGACGCGCGCGAACGCGCTGAACAGCAGCGCGCCGGTGCCGCTCAGCAGGCGCGCGGTGATGCCGCCCGGGGTGAGGAACATCGCCAGCGCCCGTCCCTCCAAGAAGCGCGTCAGCCGCGTCGGGGCCTCCAGGAAGTCCAGCGCGTTACGCGACGGCGGGGTGTCGAGCACGATCGCGTCGTATTCGCCGTGGCGGTCCAGTTCGTAGAGCTTGGTGATCGCCGTGAACTCCTGCGATCCGGCGACGGCGTGGGAGATCTCCCGGTAGATGCGGTTGGAGAGGATCTCCTGCAGCGCGCGCTCGTCCGGCGCCAGACGTTCGATCAGCTGGTCGAACGTGCGCTTGGAGTCGAGCACCATCGCCCACAGCTGCCCTCGGACGTCGAGCCCGCGCTCGCGAAACAGCCGCGGGTCGATCAGCCGCGGCGTCGTGTCCAGCTCCTCGATCCCGAGCGCGCCCGCCAGCCGCTTGGCGGGATCGATGCTGATCACGGCCACCTTCTGCCCGCGCGCGGCGAGCCCCAGCGCGAGCGCCGCCGAGAGGGTCGTCTTGCCGACGCCGCCCGCGCCGACGCAGATGTAGATGCGCTTGCGCTGAAGTTGCGCGGGCAGGGATGGCTTGGTTGCGGGCACCGCCGGATCGTAGGACAGCCGCGAACTGTTCGCGGCCGGTGAAGGAATCGGTGCCTTCCGTGCGAATACCCACCGCGTAACGGTTTCTCACTCAAACGAGCATCGGAGCCTACCGTGCAAGGAAAGGCCAAGGTCATCGCTTTCGCCAATCAGAAGGGCGGCGTGGCCAAGACAACGACAACGCTGAACCTGGCCGCAGCCTTCGCGGAGGAGGGGCATCGCGTGCTGTGCGTCGACATGGACCCCCAGGGCAACCTGACGATGTCCCAGGGGATCGACCCTGACACGCTGGAGAAGTCGATGTACGACGTGCTCGTGCACCGGATCTCCATCCGCGAGGTGATCCGCAAGCGCGAGATAGACATCGCCTGCGCCTCGATCGACCTCGCCGGCGCGGAGATCGCGATGTCGGCGATGATCGGCCGCGAGCGCTCGCTGCAGAAGGCGTTCGAACCGATCCTCGAGGACTACGATTTCATCTGCATCGACACGCCGCCCAGCCTGGGCCTCTTGACGATCAACGCGCTCACGGCGGCGAACAAGGTGATCGTCCCCGTGCAATGCGAGTATTTGTCCATGCGCGGCTTGATCCAGCTGCAGAACACGCTGTCGATGATTCGTGAGAATCTCAACCCGGATGTCGACATCGAGGGTATCCTGCCCACGTTGGTGGACTCGCGCACGATCCACGCCAAGGAGGCGATCGAGATTCTCGAGGAGAATTTCGGTGACCGTGTGTTCGCGTCGCGCATCCGCAAGACGGTGCGTTTCGCCGAGGCGCCTGTGAAGGGCATGTCGGTCCTTAAGTACGAGCCGGACGGTGTCGCGGCTCAGGCATACCGTCAGCTCGCGCAAGAGGTTCTCGCTAATGGCAAACACTAAACGGGCCAGCATGCGCGAGGGGCCGCTGGCCGCGCTCTTCCGCAAGACAGAAGAGCAGGGCCAGCCCGGCGCCGAGCAGCAGGCGCCCGAATCTAGCGAGGAGCGGCCCTCCCAGACTGAGGCGCAGCGCCCACGCGAGCGGGGTGTGCCGCACCCCGCGCTGAGCGCGCCGGCACAGGAGCCGCAGGAGGCCCGCCCGGTGCCGAGCCCGCAGGAGCGCCTGCGCCACGCCTTCTCCTCGGAGATCCCCGACAGCATGATGGACCGGCCGATCACGCCGGCCACCCCGGCCGGGCTGGACGCGTACGCCCGCGAGGAGCAGAGCCACTTCGCCGCCGCCAGGCCCGGTCAGCCGCTGGCGCCGGTCCTGCGCGTCGTCGGCGTCGGCGGCGCCGGCGTCAACGCCGTCAACCGCATGGTTGAAGCCGAGGTCGACGGCGTCGAATTCCTCGCGATCAACACCGACCTGCAGTCGCTGCAGCAGTCCACGGCGGACCTCACCGTGCACATCGGCGCGCAGCTCACGCGGGGGCTCGGCTCCGGCTCGGACACGAGCCTCGGCCGCCAGGCGGCGATGGACGACTACGACAAGATCAAGGCGCTGGTGAAGGGCTCCGACATGATCTTCATCACCGCGGGCGCCGGAGGCGGCACCGGTACGGGCGCCGCGCCGGTGATCGCGCGCATCGCCCGCGAGGTCGGGGCGCTCACCGTCGCGATCGTGACCAAGCCGTTCGGCTTCGAGGGCTCGCGCCGCTCCGAGCAGGCCGAGCAGGGCGTGCGGACGCTCGCCGAAGAGGTCGACACGCTGATCGTGGTGCCCAACAACCGCCTGTTCACGGTGCTCGACAAGCAGACCTCGATGGTCGAGGCGTTCAAGGTCGCCGACGACGTGCTGCGCCAGGGTGTGCAGGGCATCTCAGATCTCGTGACGCTGCCGGGCCTGATCAACCTCGACTTTGCTGACGTGCGCACGATCATGTCCGAGGCCGGCAACGCGCTGCTGGGTATCGGCATGGGCGTCGGCGAGAACCGCGCTATTGAGGCGGCGATGCAAGCCGCCTCCTCGCCGCTGCTCGAGACTTCCATGGAGGGCGCCCGTTCGATCCTGCTGTCGATCACCGGCGGCCCCGACCTGTCGCTGTGGGAGGTCAACGAAGCCGCCAAGGCGATCTCCGAGGCGGCGCACCCCGACGCGAACATCATCTTCGGCGCGATGGTCGACGAGAAGCTCGAGGAGCAGGTGTGGGTGACCGTCGTCGCCACCGGCTACTCGGGCCAGGGCGCTCGCCGCTCGAGCCGCCTGGAGGAGCCTGCGGGCGAACCGCGCGTGAAGCGCACCGAGCATGCCGGCGTGACGCGGCGCGAGCAAGGCCGCGGCGGGCTTGCGGTGAACGAGCTTGACGTCCCTGAGTTCCTCCCCAACCGCTGAAGAACGCAGCGCAGGGCCGCACGCGCTCACAACCAGGCAACCGCGGCGCCAAGATCGCCTTAGTCTTAGCTGGTGAGTAGCGCTAGCAGAGGAGTGATCGCCGCGGGGCACCCGCTGACCGCGCAGGCCGGCGCGCGCGTGCTGCGCGAGGGCGGCAACGCGGTGGACGCGGCTGTCGGGGCGATGCTCACATCGTTCGTGGCCGAGCCGCTGCTGACTGGGCTGGGCGCCGGCGGCTACATGATGATCGCCGGCGGCGGCCAGGAGCCGGCGCTGCTGGACTTCTTCGTGGAGGCGCCGGACCCCCCGCACGACAGCTCGACCGTGCCGCTGCAGGCGATCGACGTGTCCTTCGGCGACGCCGAGCAGGTCTTCTACATAGGCCCGGCCTCGTGCGCGGTCTACGGCACTCCCGCCGGGGTGTGCGACGCGGTGAGGCGGTGGGGGACGATCCCGCTGCGCGAGCTCGCCACCGGCGCCGCCGAGCTGGCGCGCACGGGCGTGGCGCTCAACCGCGGGCAGGCGTACGTGGCGGAGATCCTCGGGGAGCTGCTGTGCTCGACGCCGGAGTGCGCCGCGATCTGGGCGCCGCACGGCCGGCCGCTGCGGGAGGGTGATGTGTTGCGCAACGGCGATCTCGCCGACGCGCTGGAACGGCTCGGCGGCGAAGGCGCACGGCCGTTCTACGAGGGTGAGATCGCCCACGCGGTCAGCGACTGGGTGGCCGCGCGCGGCGGCTCGCTGCACCGCGAGCAGCTCGCCTCCTACCGCGCGATCCTGCGCACACCGGTGCGGATGCGCTACCGCGACCGCGACGTGCTGACCAACCCCCCGCCGTCCGCCGGCGGCACGCTGCTGGCTTACTCGCTCGGGCTGCTCGACCGGGCCGGCTCGCCGCCGCCGCTCACGGACGTCGTGGAGGCGATGGCGTGCGCCCAGGCGGAGCGCACCCCCCAGTTCGTGCAGGGCCTCAACGAGGACGGCTTCCTCGAGCGGTTTCTCTCCCGCCATCTCGGCGCCACCACCCACATCTCGGTGCTCGACGGCAACGGCATGGCCTGCAGCGTGACCGCCACCAACGGCGAGGGGTCCGGTGTCGTGGTGCCGCGCACCGGCATTCACATCAACAACATCATGGGGGAGGAGGACCTCAGCCCGCTCGGCTTTCACACCCAGGAGGCCGGCCAGCGCATGCCGAGCATGATGGCCCCATCGGTCGTGCTGCGCGACGGCGAGGTGGAGCTCGTGCTCGGCAGCGCCGGCTCCAACCGCATCCGCTCTGCCCTGCTGCAGACGATCGTGGGCGTCGTCGACCACGGCCTGGAGATCGCCGAAGCGGTGCGCGCCCCGCGGGTGCACTATGAGGGCGAGGTCCTGTACGCCGAGCCCGGGATCGACCTCGGGCAGCTCGACGGCGAGGGGCGCACGATCGTGCGCTTCAGCTCGCCCAACCTCTTCTTCGGCGGTGTCGGCGCGGTCCAGCGCGATGGCGAGACGCTGCGCGGCGCGGGCGACCCGCGCCGCGGCGGGGTGGCGGTGCTGGCGTGAAGGCGGCGTTGACCGCCGGCGCCTGCGTGTTGGCCCTCGCCGGCTGCGGCGAGCGGATCAGGGCCCCCGATCTGTTCATCGTCTATCGCTCGGGCACGATCGCCGGCGCGAGCCTGACGCTGCTCGTCAACGAAGAAGGCGGCGTGCACTGCAACGGGGTGAGCGCGCGTGCGCTCAGCGACCCGCAGCTGCTGCAGGCGAGGGCGCTACAGGAAGAACTGAAAGACCCAGCCTCCAGCAACCTGGCGCTCCCGCCGGCGCGCGGCTCGGTCTTCCACTACCACGTGCGCGACCAGGACGGGACCGTCACCTTCAACGACAACTCACCGCATCAGCCGGCGGTGCTGCACCGTCTCGCGCTGTTCGTGCTGCAGGCCGCGCAGCGCAATTGCGCCCTGCGCCTGTGATCCTCAGCGGAAGCGGACCTTGCCGTTTGAGCGCGCCTGTGTGTGCGCGCGCTCGATCAGCTCCAGGCGCTTCATCGCGGCCCGCAAAAGCAGCGTCAGCAATCTCAGCCGCGCGGTCTCCGAGCGCAGCTCGAGCAGCTCCTGCTTGGCGTCAGCGCCGAAGTCAACGGTCGCGGCCATCTCGTAAGCGCTCATTGCGGCGAGCTCGACAGGGTCGATGCTGCGGTCGGTGGCCTCGCTCACGAGCTCCGCATACACCTGCCTGGCGGTGAGCGCGGCCGCCTGGTCCGGTGCCTGCTCGCCGTCCGGGATGTATTCGACGACGCCGGCGGGGTAGGGCATGTCGTCCTGGCGCTCGAGCAGGCGCAAGGCCCGTGTGCCGCGCGCGAGGATGTTCAAGCTCCCGTCCTGCTGGCGCTCGAGGACCTCCTCGACGCGGCAGGCGCAGCCGACCGTCTTGAGTTCGTCCTCGGCGAGCCACAGGATCCCGAACTCGCGGTCGTCGGTCAGGCAGTCCTCGATCATCAGCCGGAAGCGCTCCTCGAAGACGTGCAGCGGCACGAGCTCTGAGGGGAGCGCCACCAGGCTCAGCGGGAACAGCGGGAAGTGGGTTTGGGTCCGGCCGTCCACTACAGCCAGTCTACGGGCGCCGGCGGCCCTTCAGCGCCTCGCTAGGGCGCCTTTCCCGCTAGGGGCGCTTGCTCGCGGTGATCATCAGGTTGTAGAAGATCGCGCTTGGCAGGCGCGACTCGAGCAGGCTCCGGTCCAGGCGCTGCAGCAGCAGGTAGCCGCGGTAGGCGTACTGACGCCACGCCCACGGGATGTCGGCCTGCTCGGCGGTCGCCTCGAGCGTGCGGTTGGTCCAGCCGAACCAGTTCGCCAGGAGCTCCTCGCCGGTTACGCGCACCCGCTCCAGGCCAGCGCCGCGCGCGAACTTCGCGAGTTCTCCTGGGGCGAACGCGTGCACGTCCACGACGCTCTCGAGCGACGCCTCGGGTGCGCCGCCCTCCGCCGGCCCGGCCGCCCGCGCGCCGATCGCCCGCCGCCACACCGGCGCGACGGCGCCAGCCGCGCGCTTGGGCACGCGCGCCAGGCGGTCGCCGTAACGGGAGGGCTCGCCCGCGAACAGCACCGTCCCGCCGGGGGCGAGCACTCGCTCGAACTCGGCGAAAGCCTGGGCGAGGTCGGGGATGTGGTGCAGCACGGCGTGGCCGAGCACCAGGTCGAAGCTCCCGTCGTCGAACGGCAGCCGCTCGGCGTCCGCGAGGCGCGTCTGCACGTTGAGCTCGAGACGCTCGGCGTTGGCGCTCAGCGTCTCGAGCATGCCGGGCGAGATGTCGCTGCAGGTCGCGTGCTCGATCAGGCCCGCGCGCATCATGTTCAACGTGAAATAGCCCGTCCCGGAGCCGATCTCGAGCGTGCTTTTGAAGCGCCGCGGCTCGCCGCCGAGGGCCTTCTCGACCTTCTGCACGACCTGCGCGCAGCCGAGCTCGCCGAAGTCGATACCCCACTTGGAGTCGTAGTGCTCGGCCGCGACATCGTGGTAGCGCGTGTTGACGTCGCGGATCTCCTCGGCGCTGAGAACGGGTGTCACGGGCGGGCACGATATGGCATGAGGCTCGCTGGCGTTCACCAGGCCGTGGCGGGGCGCAGGCCGCAAACGCGGATCGTGTGTGGCGAGCGGCTTCCGTCGATGAAGGCTTGGGCGGCTGGCAGGCGAAGTCGCGTGCCGCTAGCCCTCGCCGGCGCAGAGCGCGCGGCCCGTATACTCGCGGCCGTGTCCCCTTCCTCTGCGCCTGCGCCGCCGATCCTCCAGCGCGACCAGCCCGAGGGGGTGCCGCCGCTGCCGCTCACCGGCGAGCGCACGCTGCCCGACATCCCCGAGGAGAACTACTGGTTTCGCCGCCACCTGGCGGTGTACGAGTGGATCGCGCCGCAGCTCGAGGGGCTGCGCGTGATCGACATGGCCTGCGGCGAGGGCTACGGCACGGACGTACTCGCCGACCGTGCCGCCAGCGTCGTCGGCGTCGACGCCAACCCACAGGCGCACGAGCACGCCCACCTGCGCTACCGCCGCGAGAACCTGAGCTTCGCACGCGAGTTGGTGGAGACCTATGCGAGCCCCGCGGACGCCGTCGTGTTCCTGCAGACGATCGAGCATCTCAAGGACCCGGACGCGGTGCTCGAGCACTTCAGGTCGCTGACGGGGGAGCGGGGACCCGTGTATGTGTCCACGCCGAACGTGCTGACGCTCGCGCCGAAGGGCGCCTCGCGCTCGGACAACCCCTGGCACGTGCACGAGTACACGGCCACCGAATTCCACGAGCTCTGCGCGAAGCATTTCGCGTCGGTGCGGATCTACGGCCTGTTCCATGCCCGCAAGCTGAGGGCCCACGAGTTGGCGCTCAAGCTGGGGTGGGACGCGGTGCACCCCCGCCTGCGGCTCACCGAGCGTTTCTACGGGTGGTTCACCCCGGCGATCGCCGCGAGCGACTTCGTGTTGCGCGAGGCGAGCACCGGGCAGCTCGACCGGGCGCTTGACTTCATCGCGGTGTGTCGTCCCTGAGCCGGCTCTCTGAGCCGCCCGCGGCCGGTGGAGTACGGCGAGGATTCCGGGAGTTTCTGGCAGTCTTCGCCGTCGTGAGCCACTCTCAGCCGCAGATCGCCCCGCAAGCGCTCGCGCCCCGGCGATGAGCCGCGCCAAATCCAGCGGCCAGCTGGCGATCGTCTTGCACACGCACATGCCGTACGTCGAGGGCTTCGGCACCTGGCCGTTCGGGGAGGAGTGGTTGTGGGAGGCGATCGCCTGCAGCTATTTGCCGCTGCTCGAGCTACTGGACAGCGGCGCGCCGCTGACGCTGTCGCTGACCCCGGTGCTGTGTGACCAGCTCGAGGCGAGCGCCGTCCCCGAGCGCTTCGTGCGTTTCCTCGAGGAGGTCCGCCGCTACACCCACGAGGAGGACATCGAGGGCCTGCGCGCCGGCGGCCACGAGCAGCTCGCGCGGGAGCTCGAACGCTCCTGGCGCGAGGACTACGCGTGGGCGATCAGGCGTTTCTCCGAGCGGGGGGGTGACCTGCTCGGGGCGTTCGCCCCGCATGCGCAGTGGACGTCCTCGGCGACCCACGCGGTGCTGCCGCTGCTGGCGAGCGACGCCGGCATCCGCGCACAGGTGCAGACCGGCGTGCAGTCCCACCGCGCGCGCCTGGACGCCGACTGGCAAGGGGGCTTCTGGCTGCCGGAGTGCGCCTACACCCCCTACCTGGAGCCGCTGCTCGAGGACGCCGGGGTGCGGACCGTGTGCCTGGAGCTGACCGACCGCTTCGGTTTGGGCGCGCGCGAGCACCTGCAGCCGCTGCTCGGCGACGCCGGCGTGGTGATCGTGCCGGTCGACCGGGCGAGCATGTCGTTGGTCTGGAGTGAGGACGGCTATCCCGCCAACGGCGGCTACCGCGACTACCACCGCCACACGATCCACCACCACAACCCGTGGGCCAACGACGGCGGCGCCTACGACCACGAGCGCGCGCTCGGCCTCGCCCGCGAGCATGCCGCGGACTTCGTCGCGCGCGTCAAGGCGCGCCTGCGCAGGGACGGTGAGGGCCTCGCGGGCGGCGGGCTGCTCGTGTGCGCGCTCGACACGGAGCTGCTCGGCCACTGGTGGTACGAGGGGGTGTCGTGGCTAGAGGCGGTGCTCGAGGAGTGCTCCCGCCAGCAGCTGGAGCTCGTACGGCTTGACGAGGCGCTTGCCCGGCACGAGCCGCAAGCTGCCCCCGGGCGTCTGCTCGGCGAGTCCCAGGCAGTCAGCTGGGGGGAGGGGCACGACCTCTCGACCTGGTCGGGCCCCAGCGTTGCGCAGCTCGCGTTCGCCGCCCGCGCGGCGGAGCTGGAGCTGGTGCACACCGCCGGTGCGGCCAGCCGCACCGCGCTGCGCGAGCTGCTGGCGCTGCAGTCGAGCGACTGGGCGTTCATGGTGTCCCGCGGCCTGGCGGTCCCCTACGCCCACGAGCGTTTCGAAGGGCACGCGCGGGCGCTCGAGCGGGCGCTGGCCGACGGAGCCCGCTCGGATGAGGCGGCGCTGGGAAACCTCGCCGCGCACGCCGATCCGCGCGTGCTGGAGAACTAGGCAGGCCTCACTCGAAGCGCATCTGTTGCGGCGCCTCGCGCATGCGGATGACGCGCGCCGGGACGCCGCCCACGATCGCGTTCGCGGGGACCTCACGAGTCACGACCGCGCTCGTGCCGATCACGCTGTTCTCGCCAACGCGGACACCGCGCAGTAGGCACGCGCCGTAGCCGATCCAGACGTTGTGCCCGACGCGCACGTCACGCTTGTAGATGCCCTGCAGGCGGATCGGGCGCTCCACCTCCACGACGCCGTGGTCGAAGTCGATCAGCATCACCCGGTCGGCGACGATGCACTCGCGCCCGATCGAGACGTGCTGGAAGCAGGAGATCGTGCACTCCTGGCCCATCACGGTCTTCGCGCCGATCGAGACTTCCCCCTCGTGCACGCGGATCTTCGAGCCGTGGCCGATCCACGACCAGCGACCGAGGCGCAGCGTCGCCGACTTGCCGATCTCGAGCTGCACGCCGGGACAGAGGAAGCAGAGCCCGTCGAGCTGCAGGCGCCTGCCGAAACGCAGCTTCAACAGCGCCAGGCGGATCAGCATCGAGGCATACGCGAGGTGCAGCATTTTGTTCGCGCGCATGAAGCGCAGCAGCGTCAGCGGCCCGCCGTGGGGCGGCGCTGGCGCCGCCCGCACGTGGGCGCCGTCCGCCGGCGGCGCCTGCGGGTCGGGCGGGCTCGTGGCCTGGCCGCTGTGAGCTGCCTCGCTTTCCATGCGCGGCGGATCCTAGCCAGCGCATCGCGGCGGGGGCTCACAGCGCGCCGCCGAACGCCCGCGGGGGCGCTCGGCGATAATGGCGCGCTATGCCTCAGGCGAACACCAACGAAGGCACGAGCAGCCTCGCGCGGCGGCTGCTCAACGGCGACCGGCGCGCGCTGGCGCGCGCGATCTCGCTGGTCGAGGACGACCGCCCCGAGGGGTGGGACTTGGTGCGCGAGGTCTATCCCCATACCGGGCGGGCCGCCGTGTTCGGTTTCACCGGGCCGCCCGGGGTCGGCAAGTCGACGCTGATCGGCGCGCTCACGAAGGCGCGGCGGGCGGCTGGGCGGACCGTCGGCGTGCTGTCGATCGACCCGTCCTCGCCGTTCACGCAAGGGGCGCTGCTGGGAGACCGCATCCGCCTGACCGAGCACTTCCTGGACCAGGGGGTGTTCATCCGCTCGATGGCCAACCGCGGTGCGCTCGGCGGGCTGTCCGAGGCCGCGCTGCAGGCGGCGCTCTTGCTGGACGCCGCCGGCCGGCAGGACATCTTCATCGAGACCGTCGGCGTCGGCCAGGCGGAGATAGACATCATCGACCACGCTGACACGATCGTGCTGGTGCTGATGCCGGGCTCAGGCGACTCGATCCAGGCGCTCAAGGCCGGCGTGATGGAGATCCCCGACGTGATCGTGATCAACAAGGCGCAGCACCCCCTGACCGACACGATGGTGCGCGAGATACGCGGCGTCTTGTCGCTGGCGAATCTCGACGAGGCCAGCTCGGGCCCCGCCCGCCCGCGCTGGCGGGTGCCGATCGTCAAGACCGAGGCGGCGCGCGGCGAGGGGATCGACGAGCTCGTCGAGCGGCTAGGGGAGCACCGTGCGCACATCGCCGCCGAGGGCACCCTGCAGGAGCGTCGCGGGCGCAACCTGCGCAACGAGGTGCTCGCGATCGCAAGCGCCCGGATGCGCAGGCGCCTGGAGGAGGAGCTGCGCGAGGACGCCCAGTTCAAGCGCCTCTTGCAGGAGGTCATCGAGCGGCGCCTTGACCCGGCGAGCGCGGCCAGCGCGCTGCTCGAACGAAGCGGGGGCTAGCGCGGGCGAGCGCTCGCGTCAGCTAGAGCGTGCGGGCGGTGGCGGAGCGGGGGATCTCGTGCTGGTCGGGCGAGGTGCCGATCAGGCGGTCGCCGACGGTGGAGGTGACGCCGAACCAGTAGCGCTCGTTCTTGTAGTGGTGCAGCCGGTGATTTCGCCAGATCGCCTTGTAGTAGCGGCGCTTGGGCCGGTAGGGGGTGTGGATCAGAAAGTGGATCCACTCGTAGGAGGCGAGGATCGCGAAGCTCACTGCCACACCGGTGGTGGCGTACGCCAGGCGCGGGCCGGAGAGGACCGCCGCGATCGGGAACGACAGCGCCCAGTTGGTGGCGGCGATCATCGCGAGGAACACGAGCACCCCGGAGACGGGGATCAACACGCCCTCGAGCACCCCCGGCGCGCGGTGGTGCGCGCGGTGCTCACGCGCGGTCAGCAGCTCCACGCGCCGGCCGAGCAGCGTGAACGGCCGCGAGTGCAGCAGGTACACGTGGATCGCCCACTCGACGAACGGCGTGACGCCGATGAGCCCGCCGGCCATCACCAGGTCGCGCCAGCTCCACCCGCCCTGGGGGACGCGCAGCGCGAGCGCCACCGCGACCGCGCCAAGCAAATACGGGGGCGAGGGCTGGCGCGCGAAGGTGCGCGCGCAGTCGGCGAGCGTGACGGCCCGCCTCTGGTCTCGCGTGGGCACCGCCCCGGCCGGCGCGGTCAGGTGCGGGGCGTCGAGGTCCGGAGTGAGCCCTTCGGCGTCCGGGCGAGCATCGCCTGTTGCGGTCGCGCTGCTTCTCACCGTGTCTGCCATCCCCGTCGATGCTAGCCCAGCGGCCGGGGAAGCTGCGTTACGCAAGATTGCGTTACGCAACTATGCGTAACGAGACACACTGCTTTTGCGTCATGAATCTTACGCAAATTTGCGTTACGCAAGCTCGCGTAATCTGCTCGCGCTCGGTTGCCGGTACAGTGCAAGCCGCGATGGCCGTCGACTACCTGCGCTGGGCCGACCGCAACTGGGGCCTTCTGACCCGCCTGATGGGTGCCCACGCGAAGGTCTACCGCGCGTCGCGCGGCGTGATCGGCCAACACATCCCCGGCCTGCCGGAGATGTGCCTGCTCGACCACGTTGGCGCCAAGAGCGGCGTAAGTCGCACGACGCCGCTGGTGTTCGCGCGTGACGGCGAGAACACGATCCTGATCGCCTCCAAGGGCGGCTATCAGAAGAACCCGGCCTGGTACCACAACCTCAAGGCCAACCCCGACACGACGATCCAGATCGGCTCGAAGTTGATGCCGGTGCATGCGCGCGAGGCGACGCCCGAGGAGTACGACCGGCTGTGGGGGCTGGCGGTGGACGTGTACGGCGGCTACGAAGCGTATCGGCGGCGCACGGAGCGCAAGATCCCGCTGATGGTCCTCGAACCGCGCTGAGCGTCCCGGACGCTCGGATGCCCGTGGATCAGGCCCCGAGGGCGCGCGCGATCACCATCTGCTGCATCTCGTCGGTGCCCTCGCCGATCGTGAGGATCTTCGCGTCGCGGTAGAAGCGGCAGACGGGGTACTCCTCGATGAAGCCGTAGCCGCCGTGGATCTGTACGGCCTCCTCGGCGCAGCGCACCGCCAGACGGCCCGTCTTGAGCTTCGCCTGGGCCGCCGTCAGCGAGAAGTCGCGTCCTGAGTCCTTCTCGCGCGCCGCCTTGTAGACGAGCAGTCTCGCCGCCTCGATCTCGCTCGACATGTCGGCCAGCTTGCCCTGGATCGCCTGAAACTTGGAGATCGGCTTGCCGAAGGCGCGGCGCTCCTTGGCGTAGGCGAGCGCCTGGTCCAGCGCTCCCTGGGCGAGCCCGACTCCCATCGCGGCCACGCCGATGCGGCCGATGTCGAGTACCCGCAGGAACTGCTTGAAGCCGACGCCGCGCTGACCGAGCAGGTTCTGTTGCGCCACCCGGCAGTCGCTGAAGGTGAGCGGCCGGGTGTCCGACGCGTTCCAGCCCATCTTGCGGTACGGCTGACCGGGCTCATACCCGGGTGTTCCGTTCGGCACGATGATGTTCGAGATCTCCCTGGGGCGGGCGGGATCGGACTCCTCGCCGGTCACCGCGGTGATGCACACCATCGCGGAGATGTCGGTCCCCGCGTTGGTGATGAACTGCTTGGCGCCGTTGATCACCCACTCGCCGTCGACGAGCTGCGCGCGCGTGCGGGTGTTGGCGGCGTCGGACCCCGCCTCGGGCTCGGTCAGCCCGAACGCGCCGAGGCGCTCACCGGAGCACAGCTGCGGCAGCCACTGCTGCTTCTGCTCCTCGCTGCCGAACAGGTAGATCGGCTGGGTGCCGAGCGAGGTATGCGCGCACAGCGTGATCGCGACAGAGGAGTCGACTCGCGTGAGCTCCTCCACGGCCAGCACGTACGCGAGCGTGTCGCCGCCGCTGCCGCCGTACTGGAGCGGGAAGGGGATCCCCATCAGGCCGAGCGAGCCGAGCTTGGCCACGATCTCATAAGGGAAGGACTTGGTGCGGTCGAGCTCCTCCGCCTGCGGCGCGACCTCGCCCTGCGCGAACTCCCGCACGGTGCGGCGGATCAGCTCGTGGTCGGGGGAGAGGTCGAAGTTCACGCGCGCATTCTCACAGACACATGGCCTCGGCGCTCGTGCGCGGCGAGCTAGGAAGCGTAGGAGCGCGCCAGCTCCACCAGCAGCCGCACGCCGTAGCCGCTCGCCGCCTTGGGGGCGTAGGGGCGCCCGAGATCCCAGGCCGAGCCGGCGATGTCCAGGTGCGCCCACGGCGTCTCGCCGACGAAGTTCGACAGGAAGGCGCCGCCGACGATCGTGCCCGCCTTGCGCGCTTCGGGCGCGTTGTCCAAGTCGCCGTAGGTGCCCTTGAGCAGCTCGCTGTACTCCTCGTGCAGCGGCAGGCGCCAGACAATCTCCCCGGTCTGCCGCCCGGCTAGGTCCAGGCGCTGCGCCAGCTCGTCGTCGTTGCTGATGAGCCCCGCGTAGGTGGACCCCAGCGCGATGATCACCGCGCCCGTCAACGTCGCCAGATCGATGAGTCGCTCGGCGCCGAGCGAGACCGCGTGGTGTAGGCAGTCGGCGAGCACCAGCCGCCCCTCCGCGTCGGTGTTGTTGACCTCGATCGTCTTGCCGTTTGAGGCGCGCACGATGTCCCCCGGCTTCACCGCCCGTCCGCTCGGGAGGTTCTCGGTCGCGCCGACGACGGCGAGCACCCGCACCGGCAGGCCGAGGCGCGCGATCGCGGCGATCGCCTCGATCACGGCCGCGCCACCGGACATGTCGAACTTCATCTCCGACATTTTCGCGCCGGGCTTCAGCGAGATCCCGCCGCTGTCGAAGGTCACGGCCTTGCCGACAAACCCCAGCAGCGGCCCGCTGGCCTGGGGGTGCTCGTAGCGCATCGTGATCAGCGCCGGCTCTTGCTCTGAGCCCTGCGCGACCGCGGCGAAGGCGCCCATGCCGTGCGCGCTGATGGCATCGCGGCCCTCCACCTCGACGCGCAGCGGCTCGATCTCCGACGCCAGCGCGCGCGCATACTCGGCCAGCTCGCCGGGGGTGAGGTCGTTGGCGGGGCGGTTCTGCAGGTCGCGGGCCGCGTTCACCGCCTGCGCGACGATCGCCGCCTGCTCGACGCCCACACGCTGGTGCTCGCTGGCGCAAACGACCAGGCGCTCCAGGTGCTTGGCCCGGGTGTCCTGCTCCTCGCTCGCGCTCTTGAAGCGCTCGAAGCGGTAGTCGGCGAGCACCACGCCCTCCGTGAGCGCCGCCGGAACCTCCGCCGCCAGGTCGTTCGGCAGCCGCACGCACAGCGCAGCGGTCGCGAGCTCGCGGGCACGCTCGCGCACGACCGCGCCGATCACACGCGCGCGCTCGGGGGTGAAATCCTCGCGTTCGCCGAGCCCCGCCACCAGCCAGCGCCTGCCGGCGGCGTGGGTCAGGGCCAGCGACTTGAACGTGCTGCGAGCCTCGCCCGAGGCAAGGAGGTCTCCGAGCTCGCTGGGATTCGCGCCGGGCGGCTGCTCGTCGGCGAAGACGCCGACGGCAATGGTGTCGGCGTCGGTGTCGAGGGGCTCCTTGGCTGTGGCGGACACGAGCACGATGCCAGCCACAATATCCGCCCCGCTAGCATTCCCGTTCTCAAGGTCGCTTCCCCAATCTCTAGGAGACTCCCAATCCCATGCCAAAGACCGTGATCCTCGGCACCGCGCGCACCCCCGTCGGCAAGATGGGTGGCGGGCTTTCCTCGCTCGACGCGACCCAGCTCGGGGCGGTCGCGATCGAAGCCGCCCTGCAACGCTCGGGCGTCGAGCCCGAGCAGGTCGATCACGTGATCATGGGCCAGGTGCTGCAGGCCGGCCAGGGCCAGATCCCCTCGCGCCAGGCGCAGATCAAGGCGGGCATCGGAAAGGAGGTGTCCTCCGAGACGATCAACAAGGTGTGCGCCTCCGGGCTGCGCGCGTCGGTGCTGCTCGACCAGGCGATTCGCGCCGGTGACGTGCAGGTTGGCGTGGGTGGCGGCATGGAGTCGATGTCGTGCGCGCCGTATCTCTTGCCGGGCGCCCGCTTCGGTTTCCGCATGGGTGACGTCAAGGCGCTGGACGCGATGGTCCACGACGGCCTCACCAACCCGTTCTCGGGCAAGCAGATGTTCGTGGAGGCGACCGAGATCTCAGACGAGCTCGAGATTACCCGCGCCGATTTGGATCGCTGGGCCCTGCGCTCCCACGAGCTGGCGCTGAAGGCCACCGACGAGGGCCGTCTGGCGGAGGAGATCGTGCCCGTGACCGTCAAAGGCAGGAAGGGCGACACGGTAGTCGAGATCGATGAGGGCCCCCGCCGCGACACCTCACTTGAGAAGCTCGCCGCACTGCCGGGCCTGATCGGCAAGGAGGGTTCGCACACCGCGGGGAACTCCCCCGGCGTCAACGACGGCGGCGGCGCGCTGGTGCTGGCCTGCGACGAGTGGGCTTCCGCCAATGGGCACGAGGCGCTCGCGGAGATAGTCGCGCACGCGCAGAGCGCCAACGATTTCGCCTATCTGGCGACGACGCCCGCCTCGGCCGCGAAGAAGGCTCTGGAGAAGGCCGGTCTGAAAGCCGAGGACATCGACCTGTGGGAGATCAACGAGGCCTTCGCGTCGGTGACCTTGAACTCGATCCGCGTGCTCGGCATCGACGAGGACAAGGTGAACGTCAACGGCGGCGCGGTTGCGCTCGGCCACCCGATCGGCGCATCCGGCGCGCGCATCCTCGGCGCGCTCGTGCACGAGCTGCGCCGCCGCGGCGGCGGCTACGGCTGCGCGGCGATCTGCTCCGGCGGCGGACAGGGCGACGCGCTGATCCTCAAGGTGTGAAGTGACCCAGGCTCGTGACGGCGCGGGCCCGACACGCCACGCGGCGTTCTTTGACCTGGACCGCACGCTGATGGCCGGGTCCTCGGGAATCTACTTCGCTAAGGCGGCCTTCCAGACCGGGATGATCACGCGCCGGCGGCTCGCGCGCGACGTGTACGAGAACCTGCGCTTTCGTCTGCGCGGTTCCACCGACGATCTCGCGGACACCGTCCGCAAGCGAGTGGGGGAAATGATCGCGGGCGTGCCCGTGCGGGACTTCGAGCGCATGGCGCCCCAGGTGCTCGCGGGCGTGCTGCCGCGCCTGTACCCGCAGATGTTGAGCTGCGCCTACGGTCACCAGGACGACGGGCGGCGCGTCTACATCGTGACCGCCGCCTCCCAGGAGATGGCGGACCTGCTCGCGCACGTGCTGGCCTTCGACGGCGGCCTGGGCTCCCGCTCGGAGATCGTCGACGGCCGCTACACGGGCCGGCCGGCGGGCCCGTTCAACTACCGCGAGGGCAAGGTCGTCTCGATGCGCGAACTCGCCGAGTGCGAGGGCATCGACCTGTCGCGCTCCTACGCATACTCGGACTCCGAGTCGGATCTGCCGATGCTGCGCGCGGTCGGGCACGCCGTCGTGGTCAACCCGGACCCGCAGCTGGCGCGCGTGGCGGCCAGCGAAGAATGGGAGGTGCTGCGCCTTGACCGTCTCGGCTGGCGGCTGAAGGTGCTCGCGGCCCTGGTCGGCGTCGGCGCGCTCAGCAGCCTCGGCCAAGTGGCACGCGAGCGCGTGGCGGCGCGCCGGGACGCGCTCCCTCTACAATCCCGCTCGGCCGGTCCGCCGCGGACAGGTCCGATTCGCCGTGGCGCGGGTCGCGAACGCCAAAAAGTCTGATGGCCACTTCCTCTGCCCAAAGTCAACGCAAGATCCGTGTCGTCGTCGCCAAGCCTGGCCTCGACGGGCACGACCGTGGCGCGAAGATAATCGCCCGCGCCCTGCGCGACGCGGGCATGGAGGTCATCTACACAGGGCTGCATCAAACGCCGGAGCAGATCGTCGAGACGGTCATCCAGGAGGATGCCGACGCCGTAGGCCTGTCGATCCTCTCCGGCGCCCACATGACGCTCGTGCCGCGGGTGGTCGAGCTGCTGCGGGAGCAGGGGGTCGAGGACGTGCTGGTGACGGTCGGCGGGACGATCCCCGCGGAAGACATCCCGCAGCTCAAAGAGCTCGGGGTGGCGGAGGTGTTCACGCCGGGGTCACCGACCCAGGCGATCGTGGACTTCATCCGTAGCGCCACAACCGAACGAAGTATTGATTGACTCGTCAGTCAACGAAAAGGGTAGGATTACGCTACCCACAGCTCAAGGAGTCTTTGAATGAAGATATGCGTCCTGGTTAAGGAGGTTCCGGATGCTGCCGTCGAAAAGAGGATTGATCCCTCGACGGGGCGGATGGACCGTAGCGGCGAGAAGAACCTGAACCCCTACGACACGCACGCCATAGAGGCGGCGATGCAGATCCGCGAGGGCGGCGTTGTGTCCGTCGAGGAGATCGTCGCCGTCACGATGGGCCCCGAAAGCGCCGTGCGCGCCCTGCACAAGGCCGTATCGCTCGGCGCCGACCGCTCGGTCCACCTCTCAGACCAGGCGCTCGCCGGCTCGGACGTGGCCGCCACCGGCTACGCCCTGGCGAAGGCGATCGATCGTGAGAGCCCCGACCTGGTGCTGCTCGGCCAGCAGTCCGACGACGGCGAGTGCTACACGATCGGCGCGGTCGTTGCCGAGCATCTCGGTATGCCGTCGCTGACGCAGGTCATCAAGATGGACGTCGAATCCGACGCGCTGCGCTGCGAGCGCCAGGCCGAGTACGGCTACGACACCGTCCAGATACAGCTGCCGGCCGTGATCTCCGTCGGCGACGCGATCAACGAGCCCCGCTATCCCTCGCTGAAGGCGATCATGGGCGCGAAGAAGAAGCCGCTTGACACCGTCGCCTCCGGCGACGTTGGCATTGACACCTCGAAGGTCGGCGGCGATAACTCGGCCGCCCAGTGGATCGCCGCCAAGGCGCCGCCGGCGAAGGCGGCGGGCGAGATCATCGAGGATGAGGACACCGCCGAGACGGTCGAAAAGATCGTCGCCTGGCTCGACGAGCGCAAGCTCATCTGAGGAGACTGATCTAGACATGGCGAACATCCTGGTCTACGCGCTGCACTACAACGGCGCGATCAACAAGAACTCACTCGGCGCCGTATCAGAGGGCGCCCGCTTGGCGGCCGAGCTCGGCGGCGAGGCGCACGCGATCCTGCTTGGCGAGAACGTCCCCGAGGCGCTCGCCGCTTCGCTCGGCGACTACGGCGCCGCCAAGGTGCTCGTAGCCGAGGGCCCCGAGGGTCTCGCCCAGCCGCTCGTCGACGCGATGGCCGCGGCGATCTCAGGCGGTGGCTACAAATACGCGCTGTTCGGCGGCGGACTGCTGGGCTTCGAGATCGGCGCCGGCCTGGCCGCCCGCCTGGGCGCAGGCGTCGCGATGGAGGTCACCTCCGTGCGCGCCGAGGGTGGCGAGCTGATCGCCGAGCGTCCGATCCTGGGCGACTCCGCGATCTCCGAGATCTCCTACCGCTCCGAGGTCGGCATCGTCATCGGCCGCCTCAACGCGTTCGAGGCGAAAGCGACCGGCGCGGGCCCCGCCCCGGTGGAGAAGCTCTCCTTCGAGCTGAGCGCCCATGCCTCGAAGGCGAAGATGGTCACGCGCGGCGAGCAGCGCGGCGCGGACGTCGACATCGAGGGAGCCGAGATCCTGGTGGCCGGCGGCCGTGGCCTTGGCAAGGCCGAGGGCTTCGAGCTATGCCACGAGCTCGCCTCCGCGTTCGGCAACAATGCCGCGGTCGCCGCGACACGCGCCGTCGTGGACGCGGGCTGGTACCCGTACGCCGCGCAGATCGGCCAGACCGGTAAGACGGTAGCGCCGAAGCTGTACCTCGCGGCCGGTATCTCCGGCGCGATTCAGCACCAGGTCGGGATGCAGTCCTCGGAGAACATCGTCGCGATCAACACGGACTCCAACGCCCCGATCTTCGAATTCTGCGACCTCGGCATCGTCGGCGATCTGAACAAGATCATGCCGAAGCTGACCGAGGCCGTGAAGGCGAAGAGGGCCGGCTGAAAGCAAAGGGTTCGTCCGGGCGGGTAAGGATGCGCGAGCGAAAAGGAGCAACCAATGTCATCGCACAACGGCTCTAGCAATGGCAAGGTCGTGCCAGCGGCCTTCCCGCCCCCGGTCGACCCCCAGAAGGAGTTCATCAAGCACGGCCTGGACGCCGAGGACGAGCTGATCGAGGTTGGCGTGGCGATAGTCGGCGGCGGCACCGCCGGCCTGGCCTGCGCCAACCGCCTGCTGCAGCTGCTCGGCGATGACCCCGAGACGATGGAGCGCCTCGGCGAAGTACCGGTGGCGGTGATCGAGAAGGCCAAGACGTGCGGAGGGCACAACCTCTCCGGCGCGGTGATGCGGCCGGGGCCGCTCGAAGAGCTGTTTCCTGACGTGACACGCGAGCAGTGGCGCAAGGAGGGGTTTGCGTTCGGTGAGGTGACGAAGGAGTCGGTGTACATGCTCACCGGGGCGAAAACCAAGCTCTCGGTGCCGATTCCGGCGGTGCCGAACTTCAAGAACCACGGCAACGAGGTGGTCTCGGTCTCCGCGCTCGCCCGCTTCCAGCAGCGCCAAGCCGAAGAGGGCGGCGCCTACGTCCTCACGGAGACCTCTGCTACCCAACTGATCGTCGAGGATGGCAAAGTCGTCGGTGTGCGCTCGGGCGACAAGGGCCGCGGCAAGGACGGCGAGCCGCTCGGCAACTTTGAGCCTGGGACGGACATGAAGGCCCAGGCCGTCGTCCTGGCCGAGGGCTGCTGGGGACACCTCACCGGCGCCGCGATCAGAGAGTTCGACTTGGCTGCCGGGCGCGAGCCGCAGGTCTGGGAGCTCGGCGTGAAGGAGGTGTGGAAGGTCACCAAGCCGCTCGACCGGGTGATCCACACGTTTGTGCAGCCGTGGCCGCTGAAGGTTGCCGCCAAGTATGGACAGCTCGGGGGCACCTGGATCTACCCGATGAAGGACGAGAAGACGGGCGACGATCTCGTCTCGATCGGGTTCGTCGTCGACCTCAACTATCGTGACGCGACGACCTCGGCTCACGACCTGCTGCAGACGTTCAAGACCCATCCGCTCGTGCGTAAGATCCTCGAGGGCGGCGAGCGGATCGCGTGGGGCGCCAAGGCGCTTCCGGGTGGCGGCTACTGGTCGATGCCGAAGCTCTCAATGCCCGGCGCGGTGCTCGTCGGTGACGCCGGCGGAATGGTGGACACGGCGGCCCTCAAGGGCGTCCACCACTGCATCAAGTCGGGGATGCTGGCGGCCGAGTCGATTTACGCGGCACTCAAGCGCGGTAGCAGCGACCTGTCCGACTACGAGGAGGCTGTCGAGAACTCCTCGATTGGCAAAGAGCTGTGGGAGGTGCGCAACACCCGACAGGCATTCCAGAAGGGTTTCCTCGTCGGCAGCATGCTCGCGGGTCCGTCGATCATGTCGAAAGGCAAGGTCCCCCCGGGTCGGCAGGAGTGGCACCGCGATGACGCCGAGCCGATGTTCGTCGGCAACACCAAGGAGCGCTACCCCAAGCCCGACGGGAAGTACACCTTCGACAAGCTCTCGAGCGTGTTCATCACCGGCAACGCCACACGCGACGATGCCCCCAACCACATCCGCGTGCAGAAGCACGTGCCGCGCGAGATCGCCGAAACGTGGCGCTGGATGTGTCCCGCCGGGGTGTACGAGATCCCCGACGACGCCCCCGAGAAGGGCGAGGTGGACGTGATCGTCAACTACACCAACTGCGTGCAGTGCGGGGCGATCACCGCCAAGGGCGGGCGCCTGACGACCCCCGAGGGGGGCGACGGGCCGCTGTACCCGAACACCTGCCCGGCGCGAAGCCCGGCGGCGGCGTGGGCGGGCGCAACCCGCCCGCCCACGCCGTGTTATCTCCCCTAGAGAGGCAATGGCAAAGAGCATGCGACCCTGCCGCAGAACCGCGGGCGTTCTCGGCGCCACGCTGGCGCTTGCCTGCGCGAGCGCCGCGCACGCATATGCGGCGTCGCCAGCTAGCCAGCTGGCGACGGCAACGCTCAGCCACTGCGTCGCCGCGGTCGATGAGCCAGACCGCTCGGCGACCTTCGCGGGCCAGGTCCTCGCCAGCGCCGACACCACCCGCATGGCGGTCCGCGTCGAGGTGCAGGAGCGCCTGGGTGGCGAGGCCTACTTCCATACCGTCAGCGCGCCCGGGCTCGGCGTCTGGCGCGCCTCGCAGCCCGGCGTGAAGATCTACAAGTTCTACGGGCAGGTGACCAACCTGCCCGCGCCGGCTGAATTCCGGGCGCGGATCGACTTTCGCTGGCTGGGCGCCAAGGGGCGCCTGATCCGCCACACAAGCCGGCTCACGCCCACCTGCGAACAGCCCGACGAGCGCCCCAAGCTCACGGTCGGCGAAGTGAGCGCCACGGCCGTGGATGCCCAGACCGCCGACTACCAGATCACCCTGCGCAACGAAGGACGCGCAGCGAGCGGGGCCTTCACGCTCGCGCTGAGCGTCGACGGCGCCCCGCAGCCGCCGCTCGCCGTCGAGTCGCTGCAGCCGCAGAGCAGCCTCATCCTCGCCGTGACAGCGCCCCGCTGCGCGCCCGGAGGGCAGCTCGCGGTCGAACCGGACCCCGGCCACCAGGTGGCGGAGGCACCCGCGGGCGGGCTGCCCCGCAGCTTCCCCTGCCCGCTCGGCGGCTAGCCCGCCGCGGCGTCGGGAGCGAGCCGGGCGAGCGCCGAAGCTCGGCTTCGCCGAGTCGCTAGAATGATCGGCACATGAAGCCCTCAATTCACCCCGACTACATACAGGCACACGTGCGCTGCACCTGCGGCAACGAGTTCTACACGCGCGCCACCCAGCCAGAGCTGCACATCGAGATCTGCTCAAACTGCCATCCCTTCTACACCGGCCGCCAGAAGCTGGTCGACACCGGTGGACGGGTCGAGCGCTTCCAGCGCCGGGTGGCCAAGGGCCGGCTGCAGACCGCCAAGTCCCAGGCCTCCCAGTAGCCGCCGCATGTCCGTGCGCCCGGCTGACGCTGTAGCGCCGAACCTGCCGGTCGAGTCGCAAGGGGGCGAGCCGCTGCCCGCAGCGCAAGACCACGAGCTCACCGCCCAGCGGGACGCGCCGCTCGGCGGCCAGGCGGTGCTCGAGGGAGTGATGATGCGCGGCGTGCGCCACTGGGCGGTGGCGGTGCGCAAGCCGCTCGTGCCGAAGCCCGAGGCGCCAGCCGGGCAGGCGCCTGGAGATGGCGACGGCGCGGGGGGCGACGGGGCGCGCGAGACCGTGCAGGAAGAGGCACACGCCTTTGAGGCGGCGTTCGCGCGCGAGGGTGAGCTCGCCGACGAGGAGGATGCCGGAGGCGTTGAGCAACTGGGTGAGATCGAGGTGTCCACGTTCGAGCTGACCTCGGCGCTTGCGCGTCACCGCTGGCTTCGGATACCTGTGCTGCGCGGCGTCGTCGCGCTCGGCGGCTCGCTCGCCATCGGCTTCAGGGCGCTCGGGATCTCCGCCAACGCGCAGCTTCCCGCGGGCGAGGCCGAGGAGCCGCAGGAAATCGGCGCGGGCATCTGGGCCGGCACGGTGGTGGTGTCGCTCGTGTTCGCGATCGGCCTGTTCTTCCTGCTCCCACTTGGGTTGACGAGCCTCGTCAAGGGCCAACTTCACTCCTCGGCGCTCTTCTGGATCGTCGAGGGCATGGTGCGCACCGCGATCTTCCTCGGCTACATGCTGGCGCTCTCGCGCATCAAAGACCTGCGCCGCGTCTTTGAGTACCACGCCGCCGAGCACAAGACGATCTCCTGCTTCGAGGCCGGGCTTGAGCTGACGCCGCACAACGCCCAGCGCTTCTCGCGCCTTCACCCGCGCTGCGGCACGAGCTTCCTGCTGATCGTGATGGTCGTCTCCATCTTCGTGTTCGGGGCGGTCGGGTTGCCGGCGTGGTACCTGCTCGTGGCCACGCGCATCCTCGGTGTGCCGATAATCGCGGGGATCTCGTTTGAGATCATCAAGTTCGCGGGACGCAACCGCTCGCGCCGCTGGGTGCGCGCGGTGATGTGGCCTGGGCTGAAGCTGCAACTGCTGACCACCCGCGAGCCTGACCTCGACCAGCTGCAGGTCGCGATCGCCGCGCTGCAGGCGGTGCTCGAGCTGGAGAAGCCGGGCGAGCTGTCCGCCGAGGACCTCGTCGGCGTCGAGGTCGTAGCCTAGCCCCTCGCTGGTCCCGGGGCCGAGCCCGCGCGGGACGCGCAGCGAGCGCCCGGGCGAACACGGCGAGGACCTAGACTCATCACGATGATCGAAGACCTCGTCACGCAGATCGAGACGCGTTTTGCCGAGCTCGGGCAGCACATGACAGACGCGACGGTGATCGCCGACCGCGAACGCTACGCGGAGGTGGGGCGCGCCTACCGCCAGCTCGAGCTCGCGGCGAAGCTCGCAGCCGAATGGCGCCTAGCGCGCGACGACGCGGCCGGCGCGGAAGAACTTCTCTCAGAGGACGGCGAGGATCCGGAGCTGCGCGAGCTGTTGTCCTCATCGCGCGAGCGCATCGAGCACCTTGAGGAGGAGATCCGCCTGGCGATGGTGGAGCGCGACCCCAACGACGAGAAGAACGTGATCGTGGAAATCCAGGCCGGCGCCGGCGGTGACGAGGCGGGGCTGTGGGCGGGGGACGTGTATCGCATGCTGACCAAGTACGCCGAGCGCCGCGGCATGCAGACCGAGTCGATGGCTGCCACGGACGGCAAGTACACGTTCGCGATCAAGGGCAGCGGCGCGTACTCGATCCTCAAGTACGAGGGCGGCACGCACCGCGTCCAGCGGATCCCGCAAACCGAGTCGCAGGGGCGCATCCACACCTCCACCGCGACCGTCGCGGTGCTGCCGGAGGCCGAGGAGGTCGAGGTCGAGATCGACCCGAACGACCTGCAGATCGACGTGTACCGCTCGACCGGCCCCGGCGGGCAGTCTGTCAACACCACCGACTCCGCCGTGCGCATCACGCACAAGCCGAGCGGCATCGTCGTCTCCATGCAGGACGAGAAGTCCCAGCTGCAGAACCGCGAACGCGCGCTGCGTGTGCTGCGTGCGCGGCTGTACGAGCGGGCGCTCTCAGAACAGCAGGCGGAGCTCGCCGCCGACCGTCGCTCACAGGTCGGCACCGGCGATCGCGCCGAGAAGATCCGCACCTACAACTACGGCGAGCGGCGCGTCACCGACCACCGCGTCAAGCTCACGGTGCACAACCTCGACGAGGTTCTCGCCGGCGAGCTGGAGGAGTTCACCGCCGCCCTGCAGGCCGATGAGAAGCGTCGGCGGCTGCAGGCGCAGACCGGGGCATGACGGGCACCTCCGTAGCGCAGGCGCTCGACAGCGCGGTCGTGGCGATCAAGGCGGCCGGCTGTGCCACCCCGCGCCTGGACGCGGAAGTGCTGCTCGCGCACGTGCTTGGCGTGAGCCGCGAGCGGCTGCTGATCGACCGCGAGCTGACGGTGCGAGGCGACGCCGTGCAGGCGTTTCAGGGCGCCGTGCGCCGCCGCGCGGTGCAGCGCGAGCCCGTCGCCTACATAACCGGCCGCAAGGGCTTTCGCCACATCGAGCTGGCCGTCGACGCCCGCGCGCTGATCCCCAGGCCCGAGACCGAGCTGTTGGTGGAGCTGGCGCTGGCGCTGGCGCCACGCGCGCGCGTACTCGACCTGTGCACGGGCAGCGGCGCGGTGGCGCTCGCGCTCAAGCAGGAGCGAGCCGACTTGCTCGTCAGCGCCAGCGACATCTCGCCCGCGGCGCTCGAGCTGGCGCGCGCCAACGGCGCGCGGCTGGGCCTAGAGGTGCGCTGGCTGCAGTCGGATCTCCTCGCGCTGGTGCCAGACGACATCGACGCGGTGGTATGCAACCCGCCGTACGTCGCAACGGCGCAGCGGGGGGAGCTCGAGCCGGAGATCACCCGCCACGAGCCGCCGCTCGCGCTGTTCTGTAGCGACGACGGCCTGGAGCTGATCACGCGCCTGATTGGCCAGCTGGCCGGCCGCGAACGCGTCGGCTGGGTGGCGATAGAGGTCGGCCAGGGCCAGGCGCCGCGCGTCGCCGCGCTGGCGCGCGCGGCGGGCTTTGAGCGCGTGAGCGCGCACCCCGACCTCGCCGGCATCGAGCGCGTCGTGCTGGCGCAGCGCGGATGAGCGGCGGCGCCGACGGCGCCGGATCCACGGCACTGAGCGACGAGCAGGCCGCCCGTTTCCAGTGGCTGCTGGAGAGCGACGGGGTGTGCGTGTTCCCCACCGACACCGTCTACGGGATCGGCTGCAGCCCCGACTCCCAGGCGGCGATCGAACGCGTCTACGAGCTGAAGGGAAGGCCAGCCGCCAAGCCGTCGGCCGTCATGTTCTTCACGCGTGCCGGCGCGCTCGCGGCGCTGGCAGAGCTAGCGCCACGCGAGCGCGCCGCCGTGCGCGCGCGGCTGCCGGGGGCGCTCACGTTGCTCTTGCCCAATCGCGCCAGGCGCTTTCTAGCGGCCTGCGGCCCCGACCCCGACACGCTCGGGCTGCGCGTGCCGGCGCTCACCCCTGCGCTCGCCGCGCTCGCGCGGGTACACGGCCCCGTACTGCAGTCGAGCGCCAACCTGTCCGGAGGGCCGGAGGCCAGGCGCGTCGAGGAGATCCCGGCGGCGCTGCGCCGTGGCACGCAGCTGGTGCTCGACGGCGGCGAGCTGCCCGGCGTCGCCTCGACCGTCGTGGATCTGCGCGAGTTCCAACGGTCAGGCAGCTGGCGCGTCCTGCGTGAGGGCGCCGTCGACGGCGGTGAGCTTGCACGCCTGCTAGGACTGCTAGCCTGAGCGCTATCGCCGTCGCGACTGGCGCTAGGGTGGAATTGACCACCGGGAAGCGACGGGCTGGCCAAGTCGCGCGCCTGGGCACTCAGATAGCTGTCACCTGTCAAGGAGAACGCCATGTCCGAGCTGCGCCCCGACTACTTCGATCTTCCCCTCGCCGAGGTGGACCCCGAGATCGCGGAGGTGCTGCGTGGTGAGCTGCATCGCCAGCAGAGCACGCTCGAGCTGATCGCCTCGGAGAACTTCGTGCCGCGCGCGGTGCTCGAGTGCCAGGGCTCGGTGCTGACCAACAAGTACGCCGAGGGCTACCCCGGGCGGCGCTACTACGGCGGCTGCGAGTGGGTCGACATCTCCGAGCAGCTGGCGATCGACCGCGCCAAGGAGCTGTTCGGCGCCGAGCACGCCAACGTCCAGCCGCACTCCGGCGCGCAGGCCAACACCGCCGTCTACCACGCGCTGCTTCAGCCCGGCGAGACGATCATGGGACTGTCGCTGGCGCACGGCGGGCACCTCACGCACGGCATGAAGATCAACGTGTCCGGGCGGCTGTATGACATCGCCGCCTACGAGGTCGACCGTGAGACGGGGCTGATCGACATGGACGAGGTCGCGCGCATCGCCCGCGAGCGCCAGCCGCGGCTGCTGCTCGCCGGCTGGTCGGCCTACCCGCGCCAGCTCGACTTCGCGCGTTTCCGCGAGATCGCCGACGAGGTCGGGGCGCTGCTGATGGTCGACATGGCGCACTTCGCGGGGCTCGTCGCGGCCGGCCTTCACCCAAACCCCGTCGACTACGCGGACGTCGTGACGAGCACGACACACAAGACGATCGGCGGCCCGCGCGCCGGGCTGATCCTCTGCCGCGAGGAGCACGCCAAGAAGATCGACTCGGCCATCTTCCCGGGACAGCAGGGCGGCCCGCTCGAGCACGTGATCGCAGCCAAGGCGGTCGCGCTGAAGATCGCAGCCAGCGAGCTGTTCGCCGAGCGTCAGCGCCGCACCATCGACGGCGCGCGGGCGATCGCACAGAAGCTCATCGCGCAAGGGGCGGGCGACGGTCTGAAGGTCCTCACCGGCGGCACCGACGTGCACCTGGTGCTCGTCGACCTGCGCGATCTGCGCCCCGAGTTGAGCGGCAAGCAGGCCGAGGACCGTCTGCACCAGATCGGGATCACCGTCAACCGCAACGCGGTGCCGTTTGACCCCCGCCCGCCGATGGAGGCCTCGGGGCTGCGCATCGGCACGCCCGCGCTCGCCACCCGCGGCCTGCAGCACGAGGACTTCCTGGAGATCGGCCAGCTGCTGGTGGACGCCCTCGGTGCGCAGTTTCACTCGCGCGAGCAGGAGCTCGCAGAGCGCGTGCAGGAGCTCGTGCAGCGTTTCCCGCTGTATGAGAGCCTCAGCGTGCCGCTGGCGGGGTAGCGTCCCGGCGCCGCGGCGGGCGGACCGCGGCGCCACGGCCGCGACGTGTTCGCGCCCGGGCAGCGCTCGTGCGATGCTGTTGGCGAGCCTATGGGGCATCTGAACGAGCTCGACGCGCTCTACGCGTTCCTGACGGCCGCCGTCGTGGTCGCCGTGGCGACCCCGCTGACGATGCGTTTTGCCACTCGCGTGGGCGCGATCGACCAGCCGCGCGAGCGTGGTCTATCCGATCGTCCGACACCGCTGCTGGGCGGGCTGGCGATCTTCGCCGGGATACTCATCGCCGGTCTGCTGTGGCTGCCCGCCGGCTACGGCAGCGGCGCCGATCGCTCGCCGCAGCTGTGGCAGGGGGTGCTGATCGGGGCCGGCGTCATCACCGTGGTGGGCGCATTCGACGACCGCTTCGATCTCTCGCCGTGGGTGAAGCTCGCCGGGCAGATCCTGGCGGCGGTGGTGGTGGTGCACTACGGCGTGGCCGTCAAGGCGATCACGCTCCCTTTCGTCGGCCAGCTGCACTTCCCCAACGTCGGCGCCACCAACGCGGGGCCGATCCTGACCGTCATCGGCCTCGTGCTGATGATGAACGTCGTCAACTTCTCCGACGGCGTTGACGGTCTCGCGGCGGGCGTCTGCGTGATCATCGCTGTGACGATGGCGGTGATCGCCTACGACCTCTCGCGCCCGCAGCCGGGGGTGCTGGCGGCGATCACGGCGGGCGCGGCGCTCGGCTTTTTGCTCTACAACTTCCCGCCAGCTTCGAGCTTCATGGGCGACTGCGGCGCGAACCTGCTCGGGCTGCTGATGGGCGTGATCGCAGTCGAGGCGGCGGTCAAGGTAGCCGCCGTCGTCTCCTTCGTGCTGCCGCTGATCCTGCTGGCCGTACCGTTCCTGGACACCACGTTCGTCGTGCTCAAGCGCCTGAAGTACAAGCGCCCAATCTACGCAGCCGACAGCGAGCACTTCCACCATCGCATGGCGCGCATCGGCTTCTCCAGCCGGCGCACGATCGCATATCTGTATGCGTGGACGCTGATGCTCTCTGGCGTCGCGCTCGCGCTGCGCTTCGTCCCCTACTCAGACCATCACGGGCACCTGCGCACCGGCTGGACGCTGGTGATGGTCGCGCTCGGCCTGGCGGCGCTTTCCGCAAGCGTGTATCTCATCTACGTGCTGGAGATCCTCAAGTTCCGTCGGCTGGAGGCTATCCGCCTGCGCCGCCTGCGGCCCGAGGCGACGGCCGCCGAGATCGAAAGCGACGTCGACAGACGCCTGGAAACCGGCGAATTCGAGGCCCTCTCAAACAGCCAGGAGCCGTCCCCGCCGCGGGCGGAGCGCCAGCTCGGCGACGGGCACGACGCGCGTGCGCTCGGCCCGGTAGGACCGGCGCAAGCCGAGCGCTAGCCGGGCGCGATGCCCCGCGCCGCGTCGGCGCCGAGCGTCCCGGAGGGGCGGATCGGCGCGGGCACGGCGAACGCGCGCGGCAGCGGCGCCACCGTGGGCTGGGGTGCGCTCAGCAGCGGACTCGCCAGCGGCAGGTGGATCGAGATCGCGTACGCGCAGAAGACGAGGGTCGCGGCCCGCAGCGCCCTGCTCGGGCTGAGCGCCGCGAGCGGCAGCGCCCAGATCGCATACCACGGCAAGAACCACGCCGTGCAGAGCAAGAGCGCGAGCGTCGCCCAGCCGGCCATCGCGCGCCAGTCGGCGCCGCGGGCGGTGCGCCACAGCGTGAGCGCGAGCGCCGCAACGAACCCGCCGGCAAAGATTTGGCGCCACCAGGCGGGGATGCCGTGAAGGCCGACCAGCCGGGCGGTCTCCGCCGGGATGCTGTGGGTCGCCACGAGCTGCTGCTGCTCGCCGACCGCGCTGAGGAAGCCCAGCGCGTGCGAGCCAAACGCGACGAGCGCGACCGCGGCCAGGACGGACAGGCTCACCGCCGCGCCGGTGAGCAGCCCCAGACGGCCGCGCCAGCTGCCACGCGAGAGCACGAGAAAGGGCAGCGCGACCCCCGCCGTCACCTTGACGCCGACCCCCGCCGCCAGGAGCGCCGCCGCCGCGCGCGGGCGCCGCGAGGCCCCCGCCGCCAGCGCCAGTGCGCCCGCCACGGCCAGCAGGATCAGCGTGTCGTTGTGGTCGCCGCCGAGGGCGACCTCGAGCAGCACCGGGTTCAGCCCGAGGAAGGCCGCGGCCAGCGCCGGTGGGCGTCCGTCCAGCTCGGCGGCACGCCACACCAGCGCGACCGCCGCGAGGCTTGAGAGCACCGCGATCGCCTTCAGTGCCCAAAGGCCGCCCGCCAGCCCGAGCGGCACGATCGCGTAGCTCGCGAGCGTAAAGAGCGGCCCATACGGCGAGTGCTGAAAAGGCCAGCCAAGGAATGGGAAGACCGGGTCGCCGGCGGCCGCGGCGGCCACGTGGGTATACGGGTCAAGGCCGTGCAGTACACCCAGACGGGCGAACCCCAGATAGCCAAAGACGTCCTGGGAGAGCAGCGGCGGGCCCAGCAGGAAGATCAGGTGCGCGGCGAGGATGCTCGCCACCAGCGCGCGCGGCGGGATCGCCCGGGCGCACGCGAGCACCACCAGGTAGCCGGCGCACATCACGAGCGTGAACGTCTGAAAACGCGCTTGGTCGATGCCCAGGCCGAGCCCCTGAAATGGCCCTGCGAGCCACCCCGGCCAGCCGCCGGTGCGCCCCGGCACATACAGGTTCGGCTCGGTGGCCGACCCGGCCGCCACCACGAAGCTGCCGACCAGCACACAGAGCAAGCCCGCCACTCCCAGCGGCGCGAGCGCGCGCCGGCGCGGGTGAGCCGCCGGGCGATATCCCGCGTGCTCAGGGGCTGGCACCTCCCCTAGCGGGCGGGGTATCGGGGAGACGAGTCCCATTGCTGCATTGTTGCGATCCTGCGGAACGTTTGTTAGCCGGCGAAACATTCGTGCAACCGTTCGGTGCTGCCGGTACTCTTTGGGGGCCATCGCGCTCGCCCCGGGGCACGTACCTCCCGCCGTGTCCCGCTACCGCCGCCACCCCAGGGCGAGATGCGCCTGACCTCTATGCGACAGCGTCGTAAAAAAACCTCTCCCACCAGGGCTGACAGGCCGCGCCGTGTACTGATCCTCTCCGCTGACGTCGGCGAGGGCCACGCGGCGGCCGCGCGCGCGCTGGCGCAACAGGTCGAGGTCTCGGGCGAGCACGCCGAGGCCACGATCATCGACGGTCTGGCCGCGATGGGCCGCGTCCTGCGGCCGATCGTGCAGGACGGCTACCGCGTCCAGCTGAACGTGATGCCGTGGAGCTACACCATCGTCTACTGGCTGCTCGAGAACATCACGCCCGTGCGCTTGCTCGCCAGGTGGCTGCTGTGCCGCCTTGGCTCACGGCCGCTCGCTCGCGCGATCAACGAACACGAACCTGACGTCGTCGTCTCCACTTACCCGGCCGTGACGGTGGTGCTCGGGCGGCTGCGTCGGACCGGCGCTGTCAGGTGCTCGACCGTCGCGACCATCACCGACCTGACCGGCCTGTTCTTCTGGGCGCAGCCCGGGATCGACATGCACCTGGTGATGTACGGGGAGTCGATGGGCTCCGTCGAGCGCATCGCGGGGCCCGGCAGCGTGCAGCTCGTGCGCCCGCTGATCTCCGCCGAGTTCCTCACTCCGCGCTGCCCGACAGAGACACGCCGTTCGCTCGGCTTGCCCGAGCACGGCCGCATGGTTGTCGTCTCCGGCGGCGGCTGGGGCGTGGGGGACGTCGAAGGGGCCGTGCGCGAGCTGCGCCGGATCTCCGACGTGAGCAGCATCGTCTGCCTCGCGGGACACAACGAGCAGTTGTACGAGAAGCTGAGCGGCGCCTTCGCGGATGAGCCCCGTGTCCATGTCTATGGCTTCACCGAAAAGATGCCGCAGCTGCTGGCGGCCGCGGACGCGCTGGTCCACTCCACCGGCGGGGTCACCTGCCTGGAGGCGATGGCCGCAGGCACGCCGGTCGTCTCCTACGGGCTGCCGGTTGGTCACGCGCGTCTGAACACCCGCGCGATGGCGGATCTACAGCTGGTGCGCCTGGCCAACGACACCCGCGAGCTGCGCGAGCACATCCAGGCGAGCTTCCAGGAGCCGGCCCTCTCGGCGGTGACCGAGGTGAGCGCCCCGCCTTTTGAGCAGGCCGCCGTCGACGTCGTCCTGACCGCCCCGCGCCGGGTGCGGCCGATCCCGCTGTGGCGGCTGCGCCTGATCGCGTTTGCCACTCAGCTGGTCATGATGCTCGCCCTCGGCACGTGGATGATGTCGACCGACGACGTCACCGCCCTGGCGAGCGCCTTCCTCGGTGTGCATCCGCTCAAGCAGGTGCACACCAGCCAGCCCGACGTCGGAATGATCGTGCGCACCCAGCCGAGCGAGCTGACGGTCATCGCGAGCGAGCTCGCCGCCCGCGGCGTTCACGCCTCTTTCACCGACGGCGCGGTCCCCTCGCCCGCCATGATCGACAAGCTGCGCGCGCTCGGCGACGAAGTCGTACCCGACGTGCCTGACTCCGCTGCGCTCTTGCGCTGGCTGCGCACCCGCTCCACGCTGCGCTCGCAAGCCCGGGCGCTCGGCCTGCGCCACCACTTCTACTTTTTGGAACCGCGCGGCGGCCTCACACTCGGTCAGATGGTGCTCGCTCGCACTACCGGGGCGATCCCGGTGCGCGGCGCGCTGTGGCTGACGGCGAGCGGCCCCTTGCCTCAGCGCCGCGTTCGCGGCGGCGACGTCCTGGTCGTCACATCCGAAGGGTCATCCTCGCCCGCGGCGGGAGTGGAGCGCATAGTCGCCTGGCTGCGCTCGGACGGGCTCGGCGTCGAGACGCTCGAGTCGCTGATCCGCTCGCCTTCCATCAGCGCCAGCAAGAGCGGCGAACGCGCCAACGTCGCCGCGCCCGCGATCAGCAGCGCCAGCGAGACGGCCAGCGGCGCGCCGTCCAACGGCGTCGACTTGAAATTTTCGAGCAGCACCGGCGCGAGCACGATCGGCACGACCGTCTGAGTCACGAACACGACCGGCGCGACGAGGATCGCTGGTCGCATCTGCATCGCGCTCATCTCGCTGAGCGCGCCCACGATGGAGGCGGCCGCGGTCGAGGCCATCCATGCGGCGGCGATCCCCCAGCGCCCCTGCGAGATGCCATCGGAGGCGAGCTTCGTGGCGACGCCACTCCACGCGAAGCCGAGGCCCGCGCCGACTATCGTCAGCGACGCGGGGGGGCGGCGCACGAGGCTGACCAGGTAGGGCAGCATCGCCAGCGCGCCGAGGCCGATCAGCGCGAGCGTGATCGTCTCGTCGCTGGGGTGGCTCTCGCTGCGGGCGGGGGCGCCGAGCGCGGTCCCCACCACGCCGAGCACGATCGCCGCGACCGCCACGTGCTCGCGCCTGCCGGCGCTCTCGCCCAGCATCCGCTCGCCGAAGACGAGCAGCACCAGCAGGCCCGCGGCGAGCGTCGGCTGCACGACCACAAGCGGCGCGAGCAGCAGCGCCACCACCTGCAGCGGCCAGCCCAACAGCGAAAGGCCGGTCCCCGCCAGCCAGCGGCTGCGCAGCAGCAGGCTGCGCAACAGCGCAACGCGCAGGTGCTGGCCCCGGGGAGCGAGCTTGGCGTCCATCGCCTGTAGCGCGATCCCTAGGCTGTAGAAGGTCGAGGCCCCCACGGCGGCCAGGATTCCGAGAACGAGAGCAGCCATGTACGACGAGGATGATCGCACCAGAAGCACGAGCTTCGCAGCCGCGCTTGTAGGCGTGCCGCTGCTGGGTCACGCCGTGCCGGCGCTCGCGGGCTCGCGGCCCGCCGGGCTGCCCGGCTCGCCGGCCCCGATCTGGCCCGCCTTGCGCCGCGCCCTCGACGTCCAGGACCGCACTTCCAGCCGGCAGGGCTACGCGCTCACTTTCGACGATGGCCCGCACGCGCAGGGCACCCCGGCCACGCTTGAGATCCTCGCGCACGAGAAGGTCAGCGCGACGTTCTTTTTGGTCGGCGAGCAGGTGAGGCGCAACCCTGCGCTCGCACGCGAGATCGTCGCCGCCGGCCACCGCGTCGCGTTGCACTGCGATCGCCATCGCAACCTGCTGCGGCTCGCCCCGCGCCAGGTGCACGAGGACATCGCCGCGGCGCGAGCGACGATCGAGGACGCCACCTCCAGCGTCGTTGAGCTGTACCGCCCACCGTACGGGGTGCTCACCGCCGCGGCGCTGCGGGAGGCCCGCGCGCACGGCTGGCGCACGCTGCTGTGGACCCACTGGGGCCGCGACTGGGCCGCGCGCGCGACGAGCGAGTCGATCACGCGGCTGGTGACCGACGGCGTCGCTCCCGGCGCGGTGCTGCTGCTGCACGACGCCGACGACTACAGTGCCCCCGGGTCGTGGCGGCGAATGGCGGCGGCGCTCCCGCGGGTGCTCGACACGCTCGCCGCTCGCGGCCTCTCGCCCGCAGCGCCGTGAGCTTCGCCTGCCGGCGCCGGCGCCGTGCTGGCTAGGATGCCTCGGATGGCGGTAAGTACCGAAACGGCGCAGCAAGGCGCTGCCTGCGCCACCGACACCCCAGGACTAGCGACCCACCCTGCGGGGCAGCAGGCCTCGGCGAGGCGAGCCCTGCTTGGGCTGCGTAGCTCGCCGCTCATCCACGCGCGAGCGCACCTGTGGCGCGAGCTGCTCGTGATCGCCTGGCTGGGCTGGGTGTATGACCTGATCACCGACCTCGCGCCGTTGCGCGCGCACACCGCGATCACCAACGGCGAAGACCTGCTCGTGCTCGAGCGCTCGCTGCACCTGAACGTCGAGCTTACGCTCAACCGCTGGCTCGCCTCTCACCACACGCTGGGCCTCATCCTCTCCGACTACTACGACAACGCCCACTTCGTCGTGACCCTCGGCGTGCTCGGCTGGCTGTGGTTTCGCTGCGGGCAGGCCTACCGGCCGTTGCGTACCGCGCTGGTGCTGATCAACCTCATCGGTTTTGCCGTCTTCTGGCGTTACCCGGTCGCGCCGCCGCGGATGCTCACGGGGCTCGGCTTCTCCGACGTGGTCGCCTCCACGCACGCCTTCGGCTCGTGGCACGCCGGGTCGCTCGCCTCTGCCGCCAACCAGTTCGCTGCGATGCCATCGCTGCACGTCGCCTGGGCGCTGTGGAGCGCGATCGCGCTGTGGCGCGTGCCCGCGCGTCTCTGGGTGCGCCTGCTCGTCGCGCTGCACCCGGTGGCGACCGTGTTCATCGTGTTCGCGACCGGCAACCACTTCGTGCTCGACGCGCTCGCCGGGGCACTCACGTGCGTGCTCGCGCTCGCGCTCGCGAGCGCCCTCTACCGCGCACTCGAGCGGCGCCCTGCGCGCCTTGGCGGGCAACGCGCCGGCTGAGGTCGAAGGGATCTGGGCTCACCGCCTGTCCCGCAGCGCTGCAAGCGCTCGCCCGGTGAGCTAGCCTACGGCCGCCGCGAGCCGCACAGCCCGTGGCGCATGTCACAAAGTTGTTACGAAGTTCCCGAACCGGTAGACTCGCCAGCGCCACTAACGAATCCCGCCGCGAGGGAGCGCGCGGGTTTTCGCGTCTGTAGTGTGGCGAGCCACACACCATGTCCTTTCTTGCCGTCGCCCAAACCCCTGCCATCTGAAGATGACCTTTGTGCGCTATCTCGACGTTCTGCTGGTGCTCGCCACGGCACCGTTCGTGCTCGCGGCCGGCATGCCGTTCTTCGGCTACTTGGTCGGCGCGGCTGCGTGGCTGCTCACACGCGTCGGATCCGATGTGCTGCAGGCGAAGGCGATGCATGCCAACGACGTCCGCCTGCGCGCGGGAGGGATGGTGGGAGTGATGATGGGCCGCGTGTGGCTCATCGTGCTGGCCGTGCTCCTAGCCCGCTACGCCGGGAGCAAGAACGACGGCATCATGGCCGCCGTGCTAGTGCTCGCGGCGTTCACCGTTTACTTCATGCTCACCATCGTGCAGCGCGGCGGCCGGCTGGATCGCAAGCCGAGTCCATCTTGAGAGCGGGAGTAGGTAGATCGTGAGCACAGGGCAAGCCGCGCCGGCCGCCTCCGCCGGCCCTCAGAGAGCGTCCGCTGGCCGCTCCAAATTGGGCACCAGGCAGAAGGTGCTGATCGGGTTGGCGATATGGGTCGGCGGCACGATCGCGCTCATCGCGATCGCCGGCTTCCACGGCCACCGCAACACCGCCTTTGAACCCCAGAACGAGTTCAAGCTCGAAAGCTGGATCCCGCTCGGGATCCTCTCCATCAACAAGGCCGTCATGTACCTGGTGATCGCCGCGACGCTGACCTCCGCGACGATGATCTACATCGCCCGGCGCATGCAGCAGCGGCCCAATCGTGTGCAGACAGCCGTGGAGGTCGTCTACCGCCTGATGCGCGAGAACATCGCCGGCGGGAACATGGACGAGAAGATGGCCGCGAAGTGGTTCCCGTTCATCGGCGCGCTGTTTCTCTTCATCCTCTTCTCAAACCTCATCGGGTACATCCCGCTGCCCACCAACACCGAGCATGAGCTCACGATCGGCGGGCTGCACATCCCGTCGTTCTCGCTGTATGCCGCGACCGCCAACCTGTCGGTGCCGCTGGTCCTGGCGCTCGTGGTGTTCATCTCCTACAACGTCGAAGGCATCCGCGCCAAGGGCCTGTTCGGCTACCTCAAGGGCCTGGTGCCCGCCGGCGTGCACGGGCCGATGGCGGGAGCGATCTTCGTGTTGGAGCTCGTCTCCAACTTCATGCGCCTGCTGTCGCTGTCGATTCGTCTGTTCGCCAACATCCTCGCCGGGCATTTGCTGATCCTGTTCATGGCGGGCGCGCTCGCCGTGCTGCTGGGCGCCGCCTGGCTCGGCTGGGTCACGCTACCGCTGGGCATCGCGATGTTCACCTTCGAGGTGGGGCTGGTGGCAGCCCTGCAGGCATTCATCTTCGCAACCCTTACCGCTATCTACCTCGGCGGCGCCGTCGCCGACCATCACTAAAAGGAGTCAACCGACGTGCACCTAGCTCTAGTCACGCTGTTCGCAGTCGCTGAAGAAACCGCCAAGGCCGGCAAGTCGATCGGCCTCGGAGTCGGCGGTGGCCTGGGCGCCGTGGGCGCCGGCGTCGGCATCGGCATCATCTTCGGGAAGGTGATCGAGGCGATCACGCGCCAGCCCGAGATGCGCGATGAGATCACCGCGATCCAGTGGCTCGGCTTCGCCCTCACCGAGGCCTGCTTCTTCTACGGGCTGGTGGCCGGCCTGTTGGCCGCGTTCATCGTCTAGTCGATCATGGCTGCCCTCGCTTCACAGCTTCCGCTCGCCTCCAGCGGCAATTTCCTGGTCAAGCCCGGCGTGGGCTTGATGGTGTGGACGCTGATCGTCTTTGGTGTCACGATGATCATCCTCTGGCGGCTGGCGTTCCCACGCATCACCGAGGCGCTCGACCGCCGCCAGAAAACGATCGAAGACTCGATCGACACAGCCGAGCGCACCCGCGAGGAAGCGCAGAAGCTGCTCGCGGAATACCGCCAGCGGCTCGCCGAGGCCAGGGCGCAGTCGGACGAGATCGTGCAGCGCGCCCGCCACACCGCCGAGGCTCACGAGCGTGAGGCTAAGGACCAGGCGCGTGTGATCGCCACCGAGGCGTCTGCCCGCGCGGCGCGCGACATCGAGACAGCGACCGCCCGCGCGCTGGACGAACTGCGCCGCGAGGTCGCCGACCTGACGATCCTCGCCACCGAGAAGGTGACCAAGAAGGTGCTCGACGACGCCGACCAGCGCCGCCTGGTGGAGGAGGCTCTGGGAGAGCTCGACTTCTCCGGCATCTCATCCGGGGGCGCGCAGGACTGATGGAGGAGCTCGCCCAGGTATACGCCCGCTCGCTTTTCGAGGTCGCGCGCGAGCAAGGCAAGCTGGATTTGCTGCGCGAGCAGCTCGCCCAGTTCGCCGAAGCGCTCGAGGACAACCGTCAACTGTCGGTGTTCTTCTTCTCCCCCTACTTCTCCACCTCAGAGAAGCAGGATGGGCTCGGGCGGATGCTCGATGGGGCGGACGAGCACCTGCTGCGCTTTCTGAACCTGTTGATCGAGAACCACCGTATGCCGGTCATCTTTCGCATCAGGCGCGAGTACGACCGGCTGTGGGAGCAGGAGAACCGCCTGCTGCCAGTCGTCCTTACGAGCGCCGTGGAGCTCGACGAGCAGACCACCTCGAGCCTGGCGTCACGCATCGGCGAGCGCACCGGGCGCACCGTCAAGCTAACCACCCACGTGGAGCCCGACATCATCGGGGGGATCGTTGTGCAGGTCGGCAACTCAATCCTGGACGCCTCTATCCGCAATCGATTGGAGCAGCTGCGCAGGCAGGTTGCTCAAGGAGCTTCTTAGAGAAAAATGCAGATCAATCCAGACGAGATCACAAGCATCCTCAAGGGCCGCATCGAGGGCCTGGGCGCCGGCGCGGCCGAGCTGACCGAGGTCGGTACGGTGCTGTCCGTAGCCGACGGCATCGCCCGCCTGCACGGACTCGAGAACTGCATGTCGTTTGAGATGCTCGAGCTACCCCACGGCGTCACCGGACTGGCGCTCAACCTGGAGTCAGACAACGTCGGCGCGGTGCTGTTCGGTGACTGGGAGCGGGTCGCCGAGGGCGACACCGTCAAGCGCACCGGCCGGCTGCTCGAGATCCCTGTCGGCGAGGCGCTGCTGGGCCGCATCGTCGACCCGCTCGGCCGCCCGCTGGACGGCAAGGGCGAGGTCCACACGACCGAGACGCGCCCCGCCGAGTTCAAGGCGCCGGGCGTGGTGCAGCGCCAGCCGGTGAAGGAACCGATGCAGACCGGCCTGAAGGCGATCGACGCGATGATCCCGATCGGCCGCGGCCAGCGAGAGCTGATCATCGGCGACCGTCAGACCGGCAAGACCGCGATCGCGATCGACACGATCATCAACAACCGTGACACCGGCGTTATCTCCGTGTACGTGGCGATAGGCCAGCGCATGTCGACGGTCGTGGCGCTCGCCAAGACCCTCGACGAGGCCGGCGCGCTGGAGAACACGATCATTGTCGCCGCGTCCGCTGACGAGGCCGCCCCGATCAAGTTCATGGCCCCGTACGCCGGCTGCGCGATGGGCGAGTACTTCCTCTACAACGGCAAGCACGCCCTGTGTGTGTATGACGACTTGACCAAGCACGCTTACGCCTACCGGCAGATGTCGCTCTTGCTGCGCCGCCCGCCGGGCCGCGAGGCGTACCCCGGCGATGTCTTCTACCTGCACTCGCGTCTGCTCGAGCGCGCGGTCAAGCTCTCCGACGAACTCGGTGGCGGCTCGTTGACGGCGCTGCCGGTCATCGAGACGCAGGCTGGGGACGTCTCCGCCTACATCCCCACGAACGTGATCTCGATCACCGACGGGCAGATCTTCCTCGAGCCGAAGCTCTTCTACTCCGGTGTGCGCCCCGCGATCAACGTCGGCATCTCCGTCTCGCGAGTCGGCGGCAACGCCCAGATCGCGCCGATGAAGAAGGTCGCGGGCCGCATCAAGCTCGAGCTCTCCCAGTACCGCGATCTGGAGGCTTTCGCGCAGTTCGGCTCGGACCTCGACGCTGACACCCAGCGGACGCTCGCCCGCGGGCAGCGGCTCGTGCGCACGCTCAACCAGGGGGAGCGCTCGCCGCTGCCGGTGGAGGACCAGGTGATCCAGACTTACGCCGCCACAAACGGCTTCCTGGACCGCATCAACGTCGAGCGGGTGCCGGAGTTCCTGACCGGCCTGACCGAACGCTGCCACGCCCAGCACGCCGACTTGCGCACCAAGGTCGCGCAGGGCGACTGGTCCGAGGAGGTCCAGCAGGCCGTCAACGACGCGGTGTCCTCGTTCGCCGGGGACTTTGGCTACGACCTCGACGAGGAGGGCCTGCCACTCGAGGACGAGGCGCCGCTGCAGGCGGCGGCTGACACGACACAGGCAGCGGCGCCCGTCGCCTAGCCGCGGCGTCGACTTCAGCCCATGGCCTCTCAGCGCGACGTAAAGAACCGGATCTCCTCGGTCAAGAACATCCAGAAGATCACCCGGGCGATGGAGATGGTGGCCGCCGCCAGGCTGCGCCGCGCCGAGCAGCGCATCGCTCGCCTGCGCCCCTACGCCGACGCGATCCGCCGCATGACCTTCCAGGCCGCCGCGGCGGCGGGCGCCGAGGCCTCGGCGTTCCCGCTGCTGCGCGAACACGAGGAGGTAAAGCACGTCGGCCTGCTGCTCGTCACCGGCGACCGCGGGCTGGCGGGAGCATTCAACTCGCAGATCATCCGCGCGGGCGTACGCGCCGGGGCGGAGCTCTCAGAACAGGGCATGGCACCCAGCTGGTATGCCACGGGCCGGCGCGGGGTCTCCTCGCTGACGTTTCGCGGTAGGGAGCTGTCGGGCAGCTACACCGGCTTCTCGGACCGCCCCGGCTACGCCGATGCCCGCACGATCGCCGACGATCTGATGAGCGGCTACGTCGACGGCAAGCTCGACCGGGTCGAGGTCATCTACAATCAGTACGTCTCGCCGCTAACGCAGCACGTCACGCGCGAGGTGCTGCTGCCGCTCTCAGAACCGGTGCTCTCAGGCGAGGACTCAGCCGAGCAGGACAGTGGCCAGCGCGCGCTCGTGGAGTACGAGCCGGACCCGCAGGAGATCCTCAAGCGGCTGGTGCCAGACTACGTGGAGATATCCATCTATCGTGCACTGATCGAGTCCACCGCAGGCTTCTTCGGCGCTCAGATGACGGCGATGCGCAACGCTTCAGAGAACGCCGGCACGCTGATCGAGCAGTACACCTTGCAGATGAACCGCGCCCGTCAGGCGGAGATCACGCAGGAGATCATGGAGGTTGTGGCCGGGGCGGAGGGTCTCGGCTAGGGTGACTGTGAAGCTGCGCCGCCCTCCTCACACCACACCAACTTTGAAAAGCAATAGGAGAACCAGATAACCATGGACGCCAGCATCGTCACCGAGCCGACGACCAGCACGGCCGACTCGGCGGAAACAGCCGTGCGCAACGTGGGACGCATCGAGGAGATCCAGGGCGTCGTGCTCGACGTCGTGTTTCCCGGCAAGCTTCCCGAGATCAACCACGCCATCACGATCGCGCGCCCCAAGGCCGCTGCCGCCGAGGTGGGATTGGATCCCGCCCACCCCAGCACCGAGTCCGGCGGCGACGTGCTCGTGTGCGAGGTGCAGCAGCATCTCGGTGACGACCGCGTGCGGGCGGTCGCGATGGATACCACTGACGGCCTGGCGCGCGGCGCCGAGGTGATCGACACTGGCGCCCCGATCGCGGTGCCTGTCGGCGAGGCGACGCTCGGGCGTATCTTCAACCTGCTCGGAGAACCGATCGACATGGGCGAGCAGCTGCCCGCCGACGTCGAGCGCCGCTCGATCCACCAGCCGGCCCCGCGCGCGGAGGACCTGACCCCGACCGCGGAGATGTTCGAGACCGGCATCAAGGTCATCGACTTGCTCGCCCCGTACGCCAAGGGCGGCAAGGTCGGCCTGTTCGGCGGCGCTGGCGTCGGCAAGACCGTGCTGATCCAGGAGCTCATCCACAATCTCGCCAAGGAGCACGGCGGCCTGTCGGCCTTCTGCGGGGTCGGTGAGCGCTCGCGCGAGGGCAACGACCTGTGGATTGAGATGAAGGAGTCAGGCGTCATCGACAAGACGATGCTCGTGTTCGGCCAGATGAACGAGCCCCCCGGAGCGCGTATGCGGGTCGCTCTGTCCGGGCTGACGATGGCCGAATACTTCCGCGACCAGGGTCAGGACGTGCTGCTGTTCGTCGACAACATCTTCCGCTTCGTGCAGGCTGGCTCCGAGGTCTCCGCGCTGCTGGGACGCATGCCCTCACAGGTCGGCTACCAGCCGACGCTCGAGACCGAGATGGGGCAGCTGCAGGAGCGCATCACCTCTACCCGCCAGGGGTCGGTGACCTCGGTGCAGGCGATCTACGTGCCGGCCGACGACCTCACCGACCCGGCACCGGCGTCGGTGTTCGCGCACCTGAACGCCACCACGGTGCTGTCGCGCTCGATTGCGGAGAAGGGGATCTACCCGGCGGTGGATCCGCTCGACTCGACCTCGACGATCCTCAAGGCCGACATCCTCGGCGAGGACCACTTCCGTGTCGCCAACCGCGTGAAGGAGATCCTGCAGCGCTACAAGGAGCTGCAGGACATCATCGCGATCCTCGGCATCGACGAGCTCTCCGACGAGGACAAGCTGACGGTGCAGCGGGCGCGCAAGATCGAGCGCTTCCTCTCGCAGCCGTTCAACGTCGCCGAGGCGTTCACCGGCACGCCCGGCAAGTACGTGCCGATCGCCGAGACGATCCGCGGCTTCGACGAGATCATCGACGGCAAGCACGACGAGGTTCCCGAGCGCGCCTTCTTCCTGAAGGGGACAATCGAGGAAGTCCTCGCCGACGCGAACAACGGCTGATGGCTCGCACCACCTTCCCAGTCGAAGTCCTCACCCCCGAGGGACAGGTGTTCAGCGAGGAGATCGAGATGCTCTCCACGCGCACCGCGGTCGGCTCGATCGGCGTGCTCGCCCACCACGAGCCGGTGCTGGCGATGCTCGAACCATCGGAGCTGCGGCTGTACCGCTCGGAGTCAGACGTGGTGCGCTTCGCGCAGGCCGAGGGGTACCTGCAGTTCTCCGAGAACCGCGCGCTGGTGCTGGTCGAGGAGGCGATCGCGCCGCAGGCGCTCGACCGCGGCGCCTACCAGACGCGTCTGGCGGAAGCTCGGGCATCAGCCGAGCGCGCCGCCGAGGACAGTGAGGAGAAGGCCCGCGCGCTGCGCGACATCAAACGCTACGAGGCGTTCCTCGCCGTCGAGCCCTAGCCGCCCGCGCACAGGAGCGCTCGACCCTTCGCCTCGGGCAAGCCAGAGGCTAGGCTGCCTTGCATGGATGAGCGCGTACTCGCCGAGCAGCTGATCGCGTATGACACCTCGACCGAGGACGGACTGCGCCGCGCCGGCGCGTTCGTCAAGGGCTGGCTCGAGGCGCGCGATCTGCCCGTACGCGAGATAGACCACAACGGCCTGCCGGTACTGCTCGCCCACGCCGGCCCGGAGCACGCGCCGCATGTCATCTTCCACGGGCACCTGGACGTGGTCCCCGCCCACGCCGATCAGTTCTGCGCGCGGGTGCAAGGCGACCGCCTCTACGGGCGCGGCGCCTACGACATGAAGGGGGCGCTCGGCGCGATGATGTGCGCGCTGCGGGACGCCGGCGAGCAGGACCGCGTGCGCGTGACGCTTGTCTGCGTCCCGGACGAGGAGTCCGAGGACACGCAGCGGCGCGCGATCGACGCGCTGCTCGCGGACGGGCTGCACGGCGACTTCGCGATCACCGGGGAGCCCACCGACCTGCACATCGGCGTCGAGGCGAAGGGTGTGTTGGCGGTCCGCCTCGAGCTCTCTGGCACCGCCGCGCACGGCTCGACCCCGTGGCTGGGCGACAACGCCATCCTCAAGGCCCACGACGCGTTCAGGCGGATCGAGACGCTGCCGTTCAGCCGCGAGTCCTCAGAGCTGTTCGACCGCCCGTCGATTAACCTCGCCCGGATCGAGGGGGGGGACGCCTTCAACAAGGTCCCGGACCGCTGCCTCATCGAGGTGGATATCCGCTATCTGCCAGAGCAGGACCCCGAACAGATCCTCGGGCAGATCCGCGCGATCGACGACCTGCAACTCAAGGGCTGCTTCATCCACCCGCCGGCGACCGTCTCGCGCACCGACCCGGGCGTGCTCGCGCTGTGCGCCGCGGTCGCCCGGCAGCAGGGCGACGAGGTGCTCAGCGTCGGCCGCGACGGCGCCTCCGACGCCCTCTCGTTCCTGCGCGCCGGTATCGCGGCCGTCGAGTTCGGGCCGGTGGGCGCCGGTCACCACGGCCCCAAGGAGTGGGTTTCGCTCAGCTCGCTCGTCAGTTACAGGCAGGCGCTCGGCGACTTCGTGGATCTGCTGCCCGACTGGTATGCCGGCTCGACGGGCGGGGCTTCGGCCCCGGACACGCTGCCCTCGGGGTGAGGCTCGTGGGCCTGGCTGCGTGTCGGGTTGCTTTCCGGTTAGCCTTCGTTTGAGATGAGCGCGCAGCGGGAGCCTATTGGGGTTATCGGGACGGGTTATGTGGGCCTGGTGACGGCCGCTGGGTTCGCTGATCTCGGTAGCGATGTGTGGTGTGTGGATATCGACACCGAGAAGATCGAGCGGTTGCGTCGGGGCGAGGTGCCGATCTATGAGCCTGGGTTGGATGAGGTCTTGGCGCGCAACCGGGAGCGCTTGCATTTCTCGACGGAGCTCTCCGATGCGCTTGGGCGCGCGCGGCTGTTGTTCGTGGCGGTCGGTACCCCGCCGACGCAGTCGGGGGACGCGGATCTCTCGGCGGTGCACCGGGTCGTCGACTCGATGCCGACACCGGATGGGCATGCGCTGGTGATGAAGTCGACCGTGCCGTGTGGGACGGGTACGAACATCAAGCGGATTTTCAAGGGTTTGGGGAAGTCCGGGTTCAGCTATGTGTCGTGCCCGGAGTTTTTGAAGGAGGGGTCGGCTGTCAAGGACTTTCTGCACCCGGACCGGGTGGTGGTGGGGGACGATGGTGACTGGGCGGGTGACGCGGTGGTGGGGTTGTATGAGCCGTTGGGGGCGCCGCTGGTGCGGACGGATGTCGCCTCGGCGGAGATGATCAAGCTCGCCGCGAACGCTTTTCTGGCGACGAAGATCAGCTTCATCAACGAGATCGCGAACGTGTGTGAGGTGCTGGGCGCGGATGTGGTGGAGGTTGCGCGGGGGATGGGGTTGGACGACCGGATCGGCCCGAAGTTTCTGCAGGCCGGCTTGGGGTATGGCGGTAGCTGTTTCACTAAGGACGTCTCGGCGCTCAAGCTCCTGGCTGGTAACTCGGGGTATCACTTCCAGCTCTTGAACGCGGTGATCGAGGTCAACGAGCTGCAGAAGCGCCGGGTTGTCGCGAAGCTCGAGCGTCACTTCGACGGGGATCTGGCGGGGCGGCGGATCGCGCTGTTGGGGCTTGCGTTCAAGCCGCACACCGACGATATGCGCGGCGCGTCCTCGATCGTCTTGGCGGCGAGGTTGCAGGCGGAGGGCGCGCTGGTGCGGGCGTATGACCCGATCGCGGAGGACGCCGCGCGGGAGTTGATGCCCCAGCTTGACTATGCGGACTCGGCGCTCGGCGCGATCGCCGACGCGGACGCGGTGGTGCTCGTGACTGAGTGGCCGGAGTTCATCGAGCTGGACTGGGCGCAGGTCGCCCAAGCGATGTCGGGCAGGCTCGTAATCGACGGGCGCAACGCCCTAGACGCCCAGGCCATCACCGCGGCCGGCCTGATCTACCAAGGGATCGGCAGAAGCTGATGCAAGCCGTCATCCTCGTCGGCGGAGAGGGGACGCGTCTGCGGCCGCTGACCTCCACCGTGCCCAAGCCGGTCGTGCCGCTGGTCGACAGGCCGTTCATCTCCTTCATGCTGGAGTGGCTGCGCTCACACGGCGTGGACGACGTGATCATGTCCTGCGGGTTCCTGGCGACCAGCGTGCGCAACGTCCTCGGCGACGGCTCGGCGTACGGGATCCGTCTGCGCTTCGTCGAGGAGCCCGAGCCACGCGGCACCGCGGGGGCGTTGAAGTACGCCGAGTCACTGCTCGACGAGCGTTTCTTGATGCTCAACGGCGACGTCCTGACAGACATCGACCTCACCGCCCAGATCGCTCAGCACGAGCGCACGGCGGCCGCAGCGACGCTCGCGCTGGTCCCCGTCGAGGACCCGACCGCTTACGGTGTGGTCTGCCTGCGCGAGGATCACTCCGTCAGCGAGTTCATCGAGAAGCCCGGCTCCGACCACATCCCGACGAACATGATCAGCGCCGGCGCGTACGTGCTCGAGCGCGAGATCCTCGGGCTGATACCCGCCGAGCGCAACGTCTCGATAGAGCGGGAAGTCTGGCCCCAGCTCGTCGGCAACGGGCTCTACGGGTACCCCTCGGACAGCTATTGGCTTGACATCGGGACGCCCGAGCGCTACCTGAAGGGCACCTTCGACATCCTCGAGGGGAACGTCAAAACGGCGGTGCAGGAGCGCCTCGGCACCAGCTACATGGCGCTCGGCGACACGGTCGAGCTCATGGGCCGCGCGATCCCGCCAGCCGTGTTGGAGCGCGGCGTGCACGTCGCGCACGGCGCCCACGTCGGCAGCCTCGTGGTGCTCGGCCAGAACGTGCGCGTCGGCGCTCACACGATCGTCGAGCGCGCGGTCATCCTCGACGGCACCGAGATCGGCGAGGATTGCGTGATCAGGGACTGCATCGTCGCGGGAGGCTGCTGCATCGGAGCGGGCACCCACATAACCGGCGGCGCCGTGCTGGGAGAGGGCGTCACGGTCGGCGCGGGCAACGTGATCAGCGCGGGCGCGCGCATATCGCCCGGCGTCGAGCTGCCCGACGGCGCGCTGAGGTTCTAGTGCCCCGGTTGCGTGAGGCGCACACGAATCGGGCACGACATATGATTGCTGGGCGACGGTCGTGCTGCTCGCCAGCCGCGGCCATCCCATGCACGTCAGGTCAGCTGTACGCCATGCGAAGCGATACCCGGGAGACACGATGAGTGACGGCGCAGCCGCAGTGCCCATAGCCGAGAGCGCGCTCTCACGCGAGGCTATCGCCCGAGTCGACATCTCCGGCCAGCTGAACGACATGCTCGCGCTACCTGACCATTTGCGCGACGCGCTGTGGCGGGTGGAGTCGGCGATCATGGCGGAGTGGGACACCCCAGGCGGGCTGGTCGTGGCCGGCATGGGAGGGTCGGCGATCGGCGGTGCGCTCGCTCGCGCCGCGCTCGGCGACCATGCTTCACGGCCGATCTTCGTCACCCGCGCCTACGGCCTGCCGCCCTGGACGACGCCCGAGACGACCGTGCTCTGCGCCTCCTACTCCGGTAACACCGAGGAGACCCTCGCCTGCTACGAGTCGGCCGGCGCGCTCGGCGCGCAGCGCGTCGTCGTGACGACCGGGGGTAAGCTCGCTGCGATGGCGCGCGAGGACGGCGTTCCATTGATCCCGCTCCCCGGAGGCTTTCAGCCACGAGCAGCGGTCGCCTACATGACCGTCGCCGCGCTGGAGGTCGCCGCGCTGTGCGGCGCCGGCCCGCGCCTGACGTCGGAGATCGACGTCGCCGCGTCGCACACCGGCCAGCTCCTCACCGAGTGGGGGCCTGACGCCAGCGAGGACTCGCTCGCGAAGGAACTCGCGCGCGGGCTGCTCGGCAGCGCGCCGGTCATCATCGGCGCTGGCCTGACCACGCCGATCGCCTACCGCTGGAAGACCCAGATCAACGAGAACTCCAAGCAGCCGTGCTTCGCCCACGAACTGCCCGAGCTGGACCACAACGAGCTGGAGGGATGGGAGGGCGCGCCGGAAGTCGGGCGCTTCTCCGCCGTCTTCCTCGACGACTGCGACACCCACCCCCGCGTCAAGGCGCGCATCGAGCTGACCGAACGGCTCATCTCCACCAACGCCGCTGTCAGCTACCGCGTCGAGAGCCGCGGGCAGACGACGATCGAGCGCGTCATCTCGCTGGTGCTGCTGGGCGACCTGGTGTCGCTGTACCTGGCGGTGTTGAGGGGCGTTGACCCGGGCCCGGTGAAGCTCATCGAACGCTTCAAGGGCGAACTAGCCGAAAGCTAGGGACGCGGCGAGCGGGCCGCCACAGCGCCGTAAACCTTGACACGCTCGTGGTAAGGTGATGGCGGATGCTTGAGGCGCTGACGATCAACGAGGCAGCCGAGGTCACGGGCTGGTCGGCTCGCATGTTGCGCTACATCGAGCGCGCGGGGCTCGTCGAGCCCGCCCGCTCCGCTTCTGGCTACCGACTCTACGGGCCAGCCGAGCTGCAGCGCCT
>JANWLE010000093.1 GCA_025451035.1 Solirubrobacteraceae bacterium | reverse complement strand
TCTCGGGCTCTCAGCCCACAACGTCACGACGGCCTGCCCTTCCATCTGCTCCAAAAAGCCCCTGTCCCGATCGGCCGAAGCTACGACCAGGACCGGACGCCTTCATAGAGCAGTTTCATCCCAGTAGAATCAACGCCGAGTCGGCGGCTCTAGATGCCGACTCGGCGCGTACTTCCAGGACCCCTTCAGGCTCTCCGCGCCAACCCTACCCCTATCGGTGCTCAGGTACTTCCGAGCCTGGGTGACTAGCCTGCAGAAGCGGCATTTGAAGGCTGCCTCTGCTAGCCTCGACGACTACAAAATCTGGCCGCCATCGTCTAGGGGACTAGGACGCCGCCCTCTCACGGCGGTAACACGGGTTCGAATCCCGTTGGCGGTATTGCCTTGATGGCGGTCCAGCCCGTCAAGCAGTCGCAAGGACGTACAGCTTGGACTGCCGCTTCTTTGATCCGGCGTTCGCATGTGTCCTTATGCGACCATCCGAAACAATGGGATTGCTCGCCGCGAAGCTCACGCTCGCACCTGTCTTCATCGTGGGTGCCTCGCTCGTAGCGCGCCGCTTCGGACCGCGTATTGGCGGGGTTGTTGCCGGTCTTCCGGTGGTCGCGGGTCCTATCCTGCTCGTCTACGCACTTGCCCACGGACGAGCGTTCGCGTCCGGCGCAGCGGCGGGGACGCTGCTCGGCCTCCTATCGCTGACCGCCTTTCTGGTGGTTTACAGCCGCGTAGGGGCGTATGCCTCTTGGCCCATCAGCCTCCTCGCCGGCTGGTTGACGTTCGCGCTGGCGACGGCGGTCCTGAGCATGTTCTCGATCGCCGTGGGCGCCGCGCTCGCGCTCGCCGCCGTGGGTGTAGTGGTGGGGCTGGTGGCGCTACCGCACCCGTCTCGATCGGGGCTCCCCTACGCGCCGCCGTCTTGGGATCTCCCACTGCGCGCTGCGTGTGCGGCCGCGCTCGTGGTCACGCTGAGCGCCGTCTCAGGCTGGTTGGGTCCGCATCTCAGCGGCCTGCTTACACCGTTTCCGATCGTCGCGGCGGTGCTTGCGACCTTTACGCACGCGCAGCGCGGCGTGGATGACGTGCGGCGGATGTCCCGTGGCATGGTCGCAGGGCTTTGCGCCTTCGCTCTTTTCTGCTTCACCCTCGCGGTAGCCCTGCGCACGCTGGACATCGCGACGTCGTACGCCCTCGCCACGCTCGTCGCGCTCACGACTCAGGCCCTGATGCTCGGGCTCGTGTATCTGCGCTCAAGCGATCACCAGCCGCTCCTTGCGCAGACCGGTGGATCGGTCGAGCGCAAGCCCATATCTTGACCCCCTCAAGTCACGATCAAGCCCGGTTGGCAGCCTTCAGGTCTTGATGATCAGCACCGCGCAAGGAGCACGGCGGGAGACCTTATTCGGTACCGAGGGAAGCAGTAGAAGCTTCAGCAAGCGCTTAAAGCCGCTCATCCTCTTGTTGCCGACAATCACGAGATCCGCGTCGTTCTCCTCCGCCACATCGATGATCGCATCCACAGGATCGCCCTGGCACGCGTGCGTGTTCACATCGATGCCCGCCTCGCGTGCTATCTCCGCGGCCTCGGAAAGCGAAGCCTCGACCTCTTGGTGTGGACTGATCGCCCACTGGACGTCCTCCGGGGCCTCCAGGCGTTCCTGACGCAACTGCTGTTCCGGCACTGGCGCATAAGCGCTCACGATCTCCAACGTCGCACAAGCCGTCTTGGCCACCTCGACCGCCTGGCGCACCGCCTCCGTAGCGGTATCAGAGCCATCGGTACCAACCACGATCGAACTGAACATGCTCCTCCTTCCGGGGGGAATCCAGGTCGTCAGCGGCCCATGCTAGCCCCACCCTGTCCTCGATGCGCAGGTTGCCTGGCACTCACGTTCGAGATTGCGTGCCGGAGGCAGATATCCGACCCTGCCCGCCAGCCACATCAGAGGGCCTGCGCCGGCACGCTGCCTGCAAAGTCCAGATTTACAGCGCTCTGCTCATGCGGCTGAGAGGACTCGAACCTCCACCTGGTCACCCAGACACGGACCTGAACCGTGCGCGTCTACCAATTCCGCCACAGCCGCGAGGCCCACGAACTTAGCAGGGATAGCGCTCTGCGGGCTGTCCACCATGGCTAGGCAATCTCCGGCTTAGGCCGCAATGCGGGCATAGACGACCCTGGATTCCTGTCGCCATCCTCCCGTTGACCTACGGCCTCCTGAGCCGTCTCGTCTCCTGGGACACCCACAACGGTTCGGGATTACCCGACAAGCTAGACAAAGGTTCTATTATTCAGAATCTCGCTTGTAGTTTTGCCGCTCCTTGCGAACTTTTCATTCCCACCCCGTTTGCCTTTCAGGCCAGGGGGAATGTCCATATTGAGCCGCAAGTGCGTTCTTCGGGGCGCTCAGCGACATGGGGTAGCCCAGACGGGTAGCGACGCAATCAGGACTAGCGACGACCCGGGTTTGCGGCAGGTCAGCGACGGCGAGGTCCATTAAGCATGGATAGCCATATGGCAACGGTAGAGCCGATAGGTCTACATACAGAAACCTCTGATCCCGAGGGCTCGCTCAGGCCAGCCATCCTTCTGACGGGCGGTACCGGGTTCGTGGGGATGATGCTGCTAGCCCGACTGTTGGTGAACACACGGTCGCAGGTCTTCATGCTGGTGCGCGCCAGCAACGACGAGGCGGCGCGCGCCCGTGTCGAGCACGCGCTGTGGTCACTGTTTGGGGACGGCAACGCTTATCGCGATCGCGTGACGGCGCTTCGGGGCGACATCACCCTTCCGCGGCTCGGCCTGAGCCAGGAAGACTTTGACGATCTGGCCTGGCAGGTGGATTGCATCGTGCATGGGGCCGCATCGGTCGCGTTCGACATGAGCCTCGAGGACAGCCGGCGGGTGAACGTCACAGGCACGCGAGAGATGATCGCGTTCGGCGAGCGCTGTCGCGAGCACGGAAGGCTGGCGCGTTTTGCCTATGTCAGCACCGCCTATGTGGCGGGCGAGCATGCTGGATTGTTCGCCGAGAGCCAGCTCGATGTGGGCCAGCGATTCCGCAACCCATACGAGAGATCGAAGTACGAGGCTGAGCTGCTCGTGCGCGAGCACATGGAGAGCCTGCCGGTCACGCTGTTCAGGCCCAGCATCGTCGTCGGCGAGCAGAGCACCGGCTGGACTGCGTCTTTCAACGTCCTCTACTGGCCGCTGCGCGCCTTCACTCGCGGCACCTACCTAGCTTTGCCCGCGAGGGCCAGCACGCCGGTAGACGTTGTCCCTGTCGACTATGTGGCGGACGCGATCACAACTCTCCTGCATGTCCCCGAGGCCGAGGGACAGACCTACCACCTGACCGCAGGCGAGAGCACTGCGACGGTTGCCGATCTCATCACCCTCGCCACAACTCACTTCAGGCGACGTCCACCGCGTCTCATCCACCCACGCCTCTACAACGGCGTGCTACATCCCCTGCTGCTGCATACCACCAGGAGCCCTCGCCGGCGGCGAGCACTGCAGCGCAGCGAGGTGTTCTTTCCTTATTTCGCCGCCGAGGTGAGATACGACAATCAGCGTACCCGGGCGCTGCTGGAGCCACGGAGCATCACACCACCCCCCATCCACGACTACTTCGACCGGCTGGTCGACTACGCACTCCTAGCTGACTGGGGTCGAACACCCGTACCGCGACATGCTCTCACCACACCCAGAGAGCTCGCGACCATCAAGCACCCTGCCTAACGGGAGAGATCCACATGACCAGCGCACGCCTCTCTGGCCTAGACGCCTCGTTCCTAGCCGTCGAGACACCTACCGCACCGATGCATGTCGGCTGGATCGCCGAGTTCAACAGCCCGGATAAACACGCGCCGCCCAGCTACGGGCAGCTGCGCGAACACATCGCGAGGCGCCTCGGACGCGCACCTCGCTATAGGCAAAAGCTCGCGCCCGTGCCGCTCGGTCTGCACTCACCCGAGTGGATCGATGACCCCGGCTTCGACATCTCAAGCCACGTGCATGACGCACCGCCGCTCCCCCTGCACGATCTCGTCGACCAGATCATGTCGATACCGCTGCGCCGCGACCGGCCGTTGTGGGAACTGTGGATCGCACGCGACCCCGACAGCCAGAGCCTCACGCTTGTCGGTAAGGCTCACCACTGCATGGTTGACGGGATTGCCGCTGTCCAGCTCGCATCGCTGCTACTAGATCCAACCCCCGAGCCAGACCAGACCGGCACCGATGCATGGTTTGCGGCACCAGAACCAGACCGGAGGGGACTACTTCTCAAAGCGATCGGCGATCGCACAAGCGAACAGCTCGGTCTGCTGCGTTGGCCGCTGAAGGCGGCTGCGGCCCCGACGCGCACCGCGCTCGAACTCGCCGACAACGTGCCCCGCGCCGCACGGACGTTGCGGCACGTCCTGTGCGCGGCACCGCCCAGCCAGCTCAACAAGCCGCTATCGCCGCTGCGCCGTCTGGCGTGGACGCAGCGCCCGCTCGAGGACTTGCGCAAGGTCAAGCGCACGTACGGGACGACGATCAACGATGTGCTCCTAGCGGCAGTTGCCGGGGGCCTACGCACCTATCAGGCTCAAATAGGCCAGCAGCCGGGCGAGCTGAAGGCGATGATTCCGGTCAACGTCCGCGACGGGCGCGACGAGCTCGGCAACCACATCTCCTTCGTCTTCGCGGATCTGCCCTGCGCCGAGCCCGACCCGGTTCGCCGTCTGCGCTTCGCCCATGCGGCAATGACAGAACGCAAGCTTGACGGCGACCCGCAGACCACCGATCTCGCTCTGAAAGCCGCCGAGTACGCGCCGGCGATAGTCCAGCACGCGATCAGCCGGGCGGTCGCCAGCCCGCGCACGTTCAACCTGGTCGTATCTAACATCCCGGGCCCTGCCCTTCAGCTCTACATGCTCGGGTGTCCTCTGCAAGCGGCCTATCCGGTCGTTCCGCTCGCCGACGAGCACGCCCTCTCAATCGGGATGACCACTGTCAACAACACCGCCTGCCTCGGCATCTACACAGACCCCCAGGCTCTACCCGACAGCCAACGTCTGGCTCATCACATAAACGCTGAGATCACCGACCTGCTCGCCACGACATAGGTTCGAACGGGGTTGGTTTCACGCGAATCGGGAAACATCCTGATAGGAGAAGCTATGCGGCTGTTCGTGAAATCCGAGCCTGAGGCGTTCAGATTGACGGTGGCGACCGTGTTTGTGGTCGGAGTCGCGATAGCCCTCGGCTATCTGATCGGCCCGCTCGCGGGGGTGATCGCGTTCGCGGTGGTTGCGCTGATCGCGCTGGCGCACGATGTCGCCAGTGCGCGGCCGGGTAAGGATGTTCTGCATGAGGCCGAACGAACGGGCCACGAGCAGGCCTCGGAGTCCGAGCGCGGCCGTATCCTCGTGATCGCCAACGAGGCCCTCACCGGCGAGGTAATGCGGGAGGAGATCCTCAAGCACAAACCGAAGAGCCCGGTTCTGGACGTCATCGCGCCGGTACTGCAGTCTCGGTCTCATTTCATGACGACGGACATCGATCGCGAGACGCGTGCTGCCCGCCAGCGTCTACGCCAGACTTTGCGCTGCGCCGCCGACTATGGGATAGAGGCGACGGGTGTCGTCGGAGACCCGATCGCTCCGCTGGCGACGGTTGAGGATGAGCTGCGCCGCTACAACGTCGAAGAGGTAATAGTTGCGACTCATCCGTTGACCGAAGCCAATTGGGTGGAGGCACGCATTCTCGAGCGAGCCAAAGAGGAGCTGAGCGTCCCGATCAGACACCTCGTGGTCAACCAGCAGGGCGAGAAGACCGCTGTCTCCTAGGCTGTTAGCCCAATCTCGGCGATCCGCTCATTGTGGAACGCGCCGGGCGGTCTTGAGCTAGTCGCGTCTTACGCGCAGCTCCGCCGTACCGGCTCGAACCGCCTCCTCGACGCCCGCGTGAACCGGCAGGTCGGCCGCATCAGCGGACACGATCTCGAGCAGCCGGCGCAGCGGCGAGTCTGGCGGCACGGCGAGGTGGACCCTCTTGCGGCGTTGGTGCATTCGCGCGCGCAGGCGGAACAGCATGTCCAGGCCCGCGCTATCCAGATAGCGGGTCTCGCTGAGGTCGACGACGAGACAGGAGACAGCGTGCGTCGCCCTCGCGATGAGCTCCTCCCCGACTCGCGCGGCGTTTGCCGCATCGATGTCGGTGGGCAGCATCACGACGAGCACGCTGTTGAAGTGCTCGGTCTTAAGGAGCATCTCGTACTCCGACGTGCTTGCGCAGTGTTACCACGGTGCCGCGGGGAGTGCTGTCTACGTCCACCGAGTCCATCAACTCGTGCATCATCATCAGCCCCCTGCCGCGCTCGCGACCCTCCAGCGGCCGCCATGTGCCTTCGTCAGAGACATTGACGCACACTTCTTCATCGGCGTATCCGCAGTCGACGCCGAAGGACGCTTCACGCGGGCCGTACGCGTGCTCAATCGCGTTGGCTGCCGCCTCCGAGCAAGCCAGCGTGATGTCGAACCGGTCGGGGTCGACAATCTGGTGTTCTGCGAGCCAGCGTGCGATCACGCGCCGCAGCGAAGCGAGCACGTCGGGCGAGGCGTCGAACTTCATCTCCAGGTGCGACCCCAGTGGAAGCGACTGGACGGCGAGCATCGCGACATCATCCTCCAGCGGCGCCTGGCTCGCGATTGCCTGGAATACGCTGTTGGCGAGTCGTGTGCCTCTCTTCTGCACCGCTGTGCGAAGCGCATTTCCCAGGCGCTCTAGGCCGTCGTCGATCAGCTCGCCTCGACGCTCCACCAGACCGTCGGTGTACATCAGCAGCGCGCTGCCGGGCTCGAATGTCACGACCTCGGTGTGATACTCACCGTGGGTGCTCACCCCCAGCGGCGGGCTCGTCGCCCTACCGACCTGCCGATGTTCCCCGTCGGGGTTCAACAGCAGTGCGGGTAGATGCCCGGCACTCAACACGCACAGCTGCTTGGTTTCGAGGTCGAGCGCGAAGATGGCGACGGTTGCACTGCGGTTGCGGCCCATCGCGAGCAGCAGCTCATTGAGAAGCGACATGATCGTCGCAAGATCGTGGTGCTCCATCGCATAGGCGCGCAGCGCAGACCTGACTTCCGCCATCACGCATGCCGCCACCACACCGCGTCCGACGACATCGCCGATCACGAACGCGACGCGGCCGTCGGGAAGCGTGAAGACGTCGTGCCAGTCACCACCGAGCTTTATGCCCGACTCGGCCGCCAGGTACTTCGAGGTGATGGTCAACCCTGGGATAGATGGCAGCGTCGCCGGCAGCAGCGTACGCTGCAGGATCGCCGTTAGCGATCGCTGCTCTGCCATCTGCGCGTTGTCGATGGCGTGAGCTGCACGCTCGGCAGCTAGCTGCATCAGACGGATGTCATCTCCGTTGAACTTGCGGGGCGTCACCGTGCCGATGTGCATGACGCCGATCACGTCACTGCCGACCAGCAGCGGGACCCCTAGAAGCGAGCGCAGTCCATGCTCGCGCAGCATCGGGTTGAAGATGTCGGCCTGCTCGACGTTGTCGACGATTATCGGGTGGCCTTCGGTGGCGACCCGCCCGGCAAAGCCGCGTCCGAGCGGCACCTGGACGCCCTCACGGACCTCTTCGATGCCGCACGCCGCACGGGCTACGAGGACCCCCCGTTCGCGGTCGAGCAACAAGATCGCCGCGGTGTCGGCTTTGACGTGGCGGCGGATACGTTCCAGCAGCTCATAAAGCATGCCTTCGAGCGGCATATAGGAGAGCTCGGCAGCAGATATCCGCTGGAGCCCTTCCAGTGCACGTTCGGATCCCTGCATCTCGCGCGCGAGCACCAGAGGTTTCTACCCGCCCCTACAGATCACTCGGCCAAGCCATCCCCGTTTCACGATTCAATAATTACCCAACCGGCGCAGAAAGAATCAACCGTCCATCGTCCGACACCTCCCCAGGGGCCGAAGATCAACGTATTTGCGGTGATTGGGCACCGGTCGACCGCACGGCCAGACAGCTTGCGAGGATGTGGCCGACGAAAGGCGCGCGGTGACGGTAACGTCAGCGACTATGGCGGACACCGGCAAGGCGATCGAGGTGCAAGGGCTCATCCGCGACTTCAAGGGCGGAGTGCGCGCTGTCGACGGGATCGACCTGAGCGTCTCGACAGGCGAGATCTACGGGTTCTTGGGGCCAAACGGCGCGGGCAAGTCCACAACCGTGCTCGTCCTCACGACGCTGTTGCCGCCCACCGCTGGCGTTGCGCGCGTCGCGGGGCTGGACGTCGTCCATGAGGGTCCCGCGGTGCGGCGCGCGATTGGCGCCTCACTGCAGGAGTCAGCACTTGACCCGTTCCTCACCGGGCGTGAGCACATGCGCCTACAGGGCGCCCTCCATGGCCTGCCCAGGCGCGAGCGCGATGAGCGCGGCCTGGAGCTGCTGGAACGTGTCGGCCTGGTGGAGGCGGCTGATCGCAAGGTCGGCGGCTACTCCGGCGGCATGAAGCGCCGGCTGGATCTGGCGCTCGCGCTGCTTCACCGTCCACGGCTCTTGTTTCTCGACGAGCCGACGACGGGCCTGGACCCGCAGAGCCGCGCCGCGCTTTGGGAGGAGGTCAGGCGCCTAGCGGCCGATGACGGCGTGACCGTGTTCCTCACCACTCAGTACCTGGAGGAGGCCGATGTGCTCGCAGCGCGTGTCGGGA
>JANWLE010000092.1 GCA_025451035.1 Solirubrobacteraceae bacterium | reverse complement strand
TCGCGGCTCTGCCCCAGGGCAAGCCCTGGTTCGTCGCTCCACTTGCATGTGTTAAGCACGCCGCCAGCGTTCGTCCTGAGCCAGGATCAAACTCTCCGTGAAGAACTTCACGAAAAGCCTGTCATGGGTTGCCGGGACCTATACACAGGGTCCCGCCATGACGGGGTACTTCTCTACTTGACTCTTTGCCGTCACCGAGCACCCGAAGGCTCCCGTGACGGATCGAACCTGGACGCACACCACGATCGATTCTCGATCGTAGGTGCGCATGCTGTTGAGTTTTCAAAGACCGTCGAGCCTCTTCTAGAGGACTGCTCTATCCAGAGGACCAATCGGCCCCATGTCCGAGGACACCTGTGGGCCGACCGAGAAGTATAGCGCTCCGGCAAGAACCTAGGCAAGAGCACCGCTCAATGCCTCGGTCGCGAGCCGAGTCGCTGGTTCGATGATACTACGAAACGACGTGGACGGACACGACGCGAGTCCGTGGGCGATCGTCGAAGTCCAGCAAGACGATCTGCTGCCAGGTCCCTAGCAAGAGCTCTCCGTTAGCTATGGGTATCGACTCCGAAGGGCCTATGAGCGCCGCCCGCAGATGGGCGTAGGCGTTGGTGTCGCGGTTTAGGCGGTTGTGCTCGTAGTCGGCGGTCCCGTCGTCGCGGCGTACCGGGACGAGTCGGTCGAGCACCTCCCGTAGGTCGGCAACCCCGCCGGGCTCATACTCCATCGTTGTCACCGCCACTGTCGATCCGGTCCCGAATACCGTCACGACACCAAGCTGGATCTCCGACGAGCGCAATATCGCCCGCACGCCCTCGGTGATGTCCACGATCTCACCGTGGCCTTTCGTCTGAATCCGCAGCAGACCGCCGTGGGTAGCCACAGTAAGCCTTCCTAGCTACTGGCCTGACGCATACGCCTGAAGCGGCGCTTACCGACCCTTAGCACCGCGCCGTCGAGCCGCTCGCTGGCAACGTCGTGCTCGCCTGCCGAGAGCGCAGTGTCGTCCAGCGCCACGGCGCCTTGGTCAATCAGTCGCCGGGCCTCCGACCGTGACACGCCGAAAGCGTCGGCTATTACTCCTGGCATGTGGACGGTGCCATTCTGGACGTCGAAGAGAGTCTCCTTGATCCGCTCAGGCGCGTCTCCCTGTACGACCACCCGGTCGAAATGGGCTTGCGCAGCGGCGGCCGCTTCGGGCCCGTGCAGCCAGCTGACGATTTCTCGTGCAAGCTCCCGCTTTGCATCGCGGGGACCCAGCAACTGGTCGGGTTCGCGGCCCAAGACCAGCTTGTAATAGTCGCCCATGACCTGGTCTGGGATGCTCATCGTCCTGCCGTACATCTCCTCGGGCTCGTCGGTGATCCCGATCTGGTTGCCGAGCGACTTACTCATCTTCTGCCGGCCATCCACGCCAGCCAGAATCGGCATCGTGAGGACGGCCTGCTCGGGCAGCCCATAGGCGCGCTGGATGTCACGCCCTAGCAGAAGATTGAACTTCTGATCTGTCCCTCCTATCTCGACATCCGCCTCGATGGCCACCGAGTCATAGCCTTGGAGCAGTGGATACACCAGCTCGAGCATCGAGATCGGCTGCTTGGCAGCCCATCGTTTTGAGAAGTCGTCACGTTCCAGGAGCTGTGCGGCCGTCGTGGTGCGAAGAAGCTTGAGCAGCTCGGTCATTGGCATGTCCAACCATTCGCTGTTGCGCCTGACCTCCAACCGGCCTGGGTCAGCGTTGAGGACCTTCAGGGCCTGCTCTTGGAACGTCGCCGCGTTGGTCTCAATCTCTTCAGCGCTCAGCATCGGCCGCAGTGCCGAGCGCCCGGAGGGGTCTCCGACACGTGCGGTGTAGTCGCCGATGATCAGGACCACGCGATGACCCGCGTCCTGGAACTCGCGCAGCTTGCCGAGCACGACCGCGTGCCCTAGGTGGATGTCCGGCGCGGTCGGATCGATCCCGAGCTTGACGCGTAGCTGACGGCTCTCGCGGTGCGCGATCGCCAGCTTCTCAGCAAGGGCGCCCTGAGGGAGGCTGTCGACTACGTTGCGGCCCAGCCACACGGCGTCGTTGGGGTGCTCTTCGGAGGTGCTCTGCATCGCGAAGCCCAATGCTAGACTCTCCCATCCCGGTGGGTCCGTATGTGCTGGTCCACAGGCCCCGTGCGGCGCCAGAGAGGTTGAGCTTCCTCCTCCTGTTGAGCGCCCCGCGTTGCAGCCCATGAGCGAGGAAGACCGCCTCCACACGACCACTCAGACGAGCGTCGCCATGGCCGCACCAGACGACGTGCCGCCGACTAGCTCACCACTGCCCGCTTCGCGTCGACGCCTTAAGAAGCTTCGCTTTCTCTGCATTCTGTTCGCAGTAGTGCTGCTCGGGCTCATCTCGTTCGTGTTCGGGATGTTCATGGCCGTCGCTTCTGACTTGCCCGAACTCGAAAACCGCTACGAATTCACGCACGCCAAGAACTCCGTCCTGCTCGACGACCACGGACGGCCGCTCGGCGTCTTGAGTCAGCAAAACCGCATCATCCTCACACCGAACGAAATCCCGCAGATCGTCAAGGACGCCGTGATCTCTGTCGAGGACAAGCGCTTCTACTCCAATAGCGGGATCGACATCCGCGGGATCGCGCGTGCATTCCTTGCGGACATCGTGCACAAAGGGGCGGTGCAGGGCGCCTCGACGATCGAGCAGCAGTTCGTCAAGATCGCACTGCAAGCCCAGGCGCATAGAACGATCTTTGAGAAGCTCAGAGAGGCAGGGCTGGCATTCCACCTAGCTCACAAGTGGTCGAAGAACAAGATCATCACCGAGTACCTCAACACGATCTATTTCGGCAACGGTGCGTATGGGATCGAGTCCGCTGCGCGCACATACTTCGGTAAAGACGTCAATCACCAGGGATGCGGTCTACCGAAGGCGCCATCGTGCGTTTCAGAGCTGCAGCCGTGGGAGGCCGCGCTACTCGCAGGAATGATCGCGTCCCCAACCGCATATGACCCCGTCGCACATCCGACGGCAGCAAAGGCCCGCCGCAATTTGGTGCTCAAAGACATGTTTGAACAGGGCGATATCAACAGAACCGAATACCAGGAAAGCGTAAGCCAGACCCTCCCTGCACCGGAAGACATTCAGCCGCCCGAGGTGGCTCCTGTGGATGGATTGCAGACGGGCTACTTCACCAGCTGGGTACAGCAGGAGCTGATCGAACGCTACACGCCGACCCTGGCGCTGGAGGGTGGCCTTACAGTTCGAACCACTCTCGATCTCGATATGCAGCGAGCGGCCGAACGGGCGATAGCTAACTACCTGCCAGGCCCCGAAGGCCCGACAGCATCGATGGTGGTAATCGACAATGCCACCGGAGAAGTTCGCGCGATGGTCGGCGGTCGCGACTACAACAAGACTCCGTTTAACCTCGCCACCGAGGGGGAGCGCCAGCCCGGGTCCTCATTCAAGGCGTTCGACCTGGCGGCTGCACTGGAGGACGGCATCTCACCCGAATCGGTGTGGTCCTCTCGCGTGAAGGAATTCATGGTGCCCGGCACACACGGCAAGGAACGCTTTGTCGTCCACAACGACGAAGGCGCCTACTCCGGGTCGAATACGCTGACTGGCGCTACCGCGTACTCGGATAACTCGATCTACGCCGAAGTCGGCCTGAAGGTGGGTACCCATCGCATCGCCCACCTAGCCCACGAGATGGGTATTGGCACGCCCATCTCCACCAACCCGGCGATGACGATCGGCGGACTGAAGGTCGGCGTCACCCCGCTCGACATGGCCCACGCCTACGAGACGATCGCTCATGGCGGTGAGCGGGTCGATAGCTCGCTTGTGGCGGACGGCACGCCAACCGGCATAAAGGAAGTCGACGCACAGGCAGGCCAGGCGCTCCCCGATGGCCATCACCACGACGTCAACCGTCCTTTGCTACACCGTGTACTCCCGAGCGGCGTCGCGGCCACGGAGACTTCGATTCTGGAGACCGTGTTGCAGTACGGCACGGCGCATGCCGCCGCGATCGGGCAGTTCGCGGCTGGCAAGACGGGTACGACCGAGAACTACGGCGACGCTTGGTTCGTGGGATGGGACTCGAAATACACGGTGGCGGTCTGGGTCGGATATCCCGACAAGCTCGTTCCCATGACAACAGAGTTCAACGGTAGCCCGGTGCTCGGGGGCACCTTCCCTGCGCTGATTTGGCATGACTTCATGCTTTCTGCCATCCAGATCGAAGCTGAACAGGCCAATCAGAAGGCCGAAAAGCGAGCCAGTGCCGCCGCGCGGAACGGGGAAACGTCACCCGAAACTCCCGCGTCCTCCCCGGCTGCCCCTCCCGCGGGTGCACAGTCTCACACCGGGCACAGCAACCATCAGGAAGAAGCCACCTCTCATACCCAGGTCCCCCCCGCCACCGGCCAGCCGGAAAAACCCACTGTCGTGAGAGAAGCGCCATCCACGACGCCTGCTCCCGCTAACGAACCTGCCCCTTCCCCAGAACCAAGTGCGAACCCTCCACCATCGTCCAATGCGGGCGGTACCGGGGCGCCAACTGGCGGGGCAAGCCCCGGCGGCTAAGAGGCGGCTTTCCGTAGCGCCGTCGGGCGGGGCCTGGACACGTTGGGGTCTCCAGCGACACAAAACCGCCACGGCAACTCGACGGCCTTGGTGATCCCGATCCGCTCGCCGACTACGATCGACGGCATTCGCCAAGCCGATTTCCGAGGATGGATCCTCACGGGTCCATCGGTTAGGCACGTGTCGTTGTGGCAGAGCTCGATCCCTAGCGCTTGGGTGAGCTTCCCTGGGCCTGAGCAAAGTTCCTCGTCCCGACGTACTCCCCGGCGAACCCGCATCTGATCGATGCCGTAGATCGGTTGTAGTGCTCTGATCAGCACAGCGGCGCCAACGCCCCGCTGCTCGCACACGGCGTTCAGCAGCGCGTGGATCCCGTAGGAGCGGTATACGTACACGCGCCCCGGCTCGCCGAACAACACGCTCGTGCGCGGTGTCAGCCCCGCGAACGCATGGCAGGCCGGCTCGCTGTGGTGATACGCCTCGGTCTCGACTATCACTCCACGACCGCCGTCGTGCTCGACGACGCAACCGATGAGATCCCTGGCGACTTGGACCACCGGACGCTCGTAGAAGCTGGCCGGCAACGGCTCTGGCCCGCGCCTCGGGCTGGGCGGGGCTGTGGCTAGGGACGCCATCAATCGCCCGACGCTGAGGCTTCGTCAAGGACGGTGCGCGCTAGCTTGAGCTGCTCATCCACGCGAGCCCTCGCTGTGCCGCCCTCGGAAACCTTTGACTCGAGCCACGAGCCGCGCGATAGAACCTCGCTGAATTGCTCGTGATGCGCGGCAAGCATCTCGCTCTGGGCTGCCAGCTCTTGTGACGTGAGCTGCGAGAGCCTCTTGCCCGCGTCGACAGCAGTGCGCACTAGACCCGCAACGACCCCGTGGGCCTCGCGGAAAGGAACACCCAACTGGACGAGGAGATCCGCCACGTCGGTCGCGGCGATTAGCTCGTCGCCGGCGGCGCTTGCCAGCGGCTCTCGCTTGAAGGCGACACCGCTCAGCATCCCAGCGGCTGCCGAGAGAGAAATCTCGAGCGTGTCGACGGCGTCGAACAGATGCTCCTTATCCTCCTGTAGGTCCTTGTTGTAGGTGAGCGGCAGCGCGTGCATCACCCCGTGCAGCGCAGCCAGGTGTCCGACCACGCGCGGCGCCTTGGCGCGCAAAAGCTCGGCGGCGTCGGGGTTCTTCTTCTGCGGCATGATCGACGAGCCCGCGCTCCAGGCGTCGGGCAACTCGCAAAAGCCGAACTCCGTGCTCGACCACAGCACTAGCTCGACACCCAGACGCGACAAGTGCGTCGCGCAGGTCGCCGCAGCCGACAGATAGTCAAGGACGAAATCGCGGTTGGCGACGGCGTCGATGGAGTTGGGGGCGGGACGATCAAAGCCGAGCTCTCGTGCAAGCATGCGCCGGTCGGTCTGGAAATTGACGCCAGCCAGTGCCCCTGCGCCGAGGGGCAACGTACCTCCTGCCTGGCGCTCGGCGAACATGAATCGTTCACGATCGCGCATGAACATCCAAAAATAGGCGAGCAGATGATGGGCGAGATAGACGGGTTGGCCACGTTGCAGATGGGTGTACCCGGGCATCGGCCAGTCGATGTGCTCTTCGGCACGACGCAGCAGCACCTCCATGACGGCCGTGATATGAGCCTGCGCGGCGTGCGCCCGATCACGCGTATAAAGAGCGATATCCGTTGCTACCTGGTCGTTACGCGAGCGGGCCGTGTGCAGCCGCCCGCCGACGGACCCGGTGATCTCGGTCACTCGGCGCTCGATCGCCATGTGAATGTCTTCGTCGTGCTCAGAGAACGCGAAGCGCTGCTCGCGTAGCTCTGCTTCCACCTGGTCTAGCCCGTGTAGCAACGCATCGCGGTCAGCCGCGCAGATGATCGAGCACTCGGCGAGCATATTTGCATGGGCGCGCGATTGCGCTATGTCCTGAGGCCACAGCCGCACGTCGAAGCCGACGGATGTATTCATCCGCACGAAATCAGGGTGCTGTGGCTCTCGGAAGCGGGACATGTGAGGCCGTGAGTTTACGGACTCAAGCCTTTACGGTAAGCGGTTGTCAGCGTCCTAGGACCACACGCAGTTGCTCGACGACCCGCTGCACCTGGCTTTCGCTCATGCCTGGGAAGAAGGGAAGCGCTAGCGACCGCTCGGCGACGTCCTCGCAGATCGGGAACTCCCCCGGCCGGTGGCCAAAGCGCTCGCGGTAGAAGCTCATCAGGTGGATCGCGGGGAGGTAGGGCTTGCTTTGAATCCCCCGCTCGAGCAGCTGCCTCACAACGCCGTCGCGGTCGACGCCACGGGGAAGTTGGACGACGAACACGAACCACCCCCGTTTCTCGCCCCCGCGATCCCCGCAGGGGAGCTCCAGTCCGGCGAAGTCCTCGAGTGCCTCCCTGTAGAGGGATGCGGCACGGGCGCGGTCGGCGAGCATCCCCTCCAGCCGCTCCATCTGAGCGATGCCAATCGCGCACGCCACGTCGGACAGCCGGTAGTTGAACCCCAACCGGTCGTGGTCCAACCAGCCCATGTCGGGAGCCCTCCCCTGATTGCGCTCGGAATCGATGCGAGTCTTCATCTCCCCCGAGCCAAGCGTCACCATCCCCCCCTCCCCGGTGGTGAGCTGCTTGTTGGCGTAGAACCCGAACACGGTGGGGTGCCCCCGCCCACCGACCGGCTTGCCGTCGGCATAGGTGGCCCCAAGCGCCTCGCACGCGTCCTCCACAATGGAGAGCCCGTGACGAGCGGCGACCGCCTCGAAGGAAGCCATATCGGCGGGAAAGCCGAAGATATGCACCGGCAACACCGCCCGCGTGCGCTCAGTCACCGCCGCCTCGGCCGCCGCGGGATCGAGGTTGAGGGTTATAGGGTCAATGTCTGCGAAAACCGGGCGCGCGCGCTCATACAGCGCAACGTTCGCCGACGCCACAAACGACAGCGGGCTCGTGATGACCTCATCCCCGTCTGACACCCCGACAGCGCGCAGGGCGAGGTGAAGGCCGGCCGTACCGCTGGACACCGCCGAAGCAAAGGGCGCCCCGACCCGGCGCGCGAAAAGCCGCTCGAAGTCGGGCACACGAGGCCCAAGCGAGAGTTGCCCCGACTGCAGTACCTCGCCAACCAGGCGAGCCTCCAGATCACCCAGAACTGGCTGGGCTAGCGGGATTAACGCGTCATAACCCAAGGAAGGGCTCCAGAGGGGAGGGATATCCGCTCGGCGGCTTACCGGGTGAAAAACAAGGCGAGGAATCGAGCAGAGCGACCGTCCCCCGCCGAGCGGATACCCATCCCCTCGGGGACCAGCACTTCAAAGCACCCATCAAGAAACCGGGCTCCTAACCTGCACACCAAACTCAAGCGAGTCCACAAGCGCATCCCACGATGCCTCGATCACGTTCTCGGAGACTCCTATCGAGCCCCAAACACGCTGGCCGTCGGAGGCGTCGATGAGCACCCGCGTGACGGCGCCGGTGCCCTTGTTCTCATCCAGGATGCGCACCTTGAAGTTGACCAGGTCGATGTCGCGCAAGTGTGGATGTGTCTCGCCGATCGCATCGCGAAGCGCACGGTCAAGCGCGTTCACCGGGCCATTGCCCTCTGCGGTGCGCACGTAGCGCTCGCCGTCGGGGCCGGGCGGCGCCCAGATCTTGATTGTCGCCTCCGTCTCCACCTTCCCGTCCTCGCGCTTCTCGACGAGCACGCGCCAGGACTCAAGGCGAAACAGCGGCTCGTAGTCACCCGACTCCTTGCGCATCAACAGCTCGAAAGAACCGTCAGCGGCCTCGAACTGGAAGCCCTGGTGCTCCAGCTCCTTGACGCGCTCCACCGTGCGGGTAGCGGCGGCGTCATCGAGGGCGATGCCGGCCTCCTGCGCCTTCTCGACCACCGTACCGCGGCCCGCGAGCTCTGAGATGAGGATGTCACGCGAGTTGCCCACGAACTCGGGATCGGTGTGCTCGAAGGTCGAGACGTCCGCGCGGATGCCCGCCGCGTGCAAACCCGCCTTGTGGGCGAAGGCATGCTTACCCACGAACGGCTGCGCCGCGTTGGGGGTGCGGTTGAGAAGCTCATCCACTAGGTGCGCCGTTTCCGTTAGGCGGGCAAGCCGCTCGCCGGCGAGGATCTCGTGGCCCATCTTCAACTGTAGGTCGGCGATGATCGTGACCAGGTTTGCGTTGCCCGTGCGCTCGCCGATGCCGTTGATCGTGCCCTGCACCTGTGTGGCGCCGGCTTCCACCGCCACCAACGTGTTGGCGACCGCGCAGCCCGAGTCGTCGTGCACGTGGATGCCAAGCGGTGTGTCCGGTAGCGCCGCGCGCACCTCCTCCACCACCTGCTTGACCCGTGTCGGCAACGAGCCCCCGTTTGTGTCGCAAAGTACGACGCGCTCCGCCCCCGCGGAGGCAGCCGCGCGCAGCGTCTCGAGCGCGTAATTGCGATCCAGCTCGTATCCATCAAAAAAATGCTCAGCGTCAAACAGCGCACGCTTACCCTCGCGCACGAGGAACCCGATCGAATCGGCGATCATCGCGAGGTTCTCCTCGGGGGAGACGCGCACCACCTTCTCCACGTGCAGGAGCGAGCTCTTGCCCACGAGCGTGCACGCCGGGGCGAAGGACTCCGCCAGCACCCGCAATCCCTCATCCGCCTCGGCCGCGACCTCGCGCCTGCGCGTCATGCCGAACGCCACGATCTCTGACACCACGAACGACTCCTGCTCAAGCAACCCGAACAGCTCAAGCTCCTTCGGGTTGGAGGAAGGGAAGCCCGCCTCGATCAGGTGCACCCCCAACGCGTCCAGCGCGTGCACGACCCGCAGCTTCTCCTCGGCGGTCAGGCTCATGCCGCCTCCCCCCATGCCGTCGCGGAGAGTGGCGTCGTACAACTCGATGTGGGACATCAGCCTGTGGGAGTCGGCGCAGACGGCGCAGGCGTGGACACGCTCACCACATCCAACCATTCGTGGTAACGAGGAGAGCGGCCGTGGATCGCGTCGTCGAAGGCCGACTGCAGCAGACGTGTGACCTCACCCGGCTTGCCGGAGGCGATCTTGTGGTCGTCGACCTCCACCACAGGTACCAGCTCGGCGGCGGTGCCGGACATGAACACCTCTTCGGCCAGGTAGAGCTCGGCGCGCGCGATGTTGCGCTCCACCACCTTGTACCCGAGGTCTGCGGCGAGCTGCATGATCGAGCGGCGCGTGATGCCGTCCAGGATCGAGTTGTGGTGGCCGGGGGTGACGATCTCTCCGCCCGCGAGGATGTAGATGTTCTCGCCCGTCCCCTCACACACGTGCCCGTGGTCGTCGAGCAGGATCGCCTCTTGGTAGCCCGCCTTCATCGACTCCACCTTCGCCAACACGTTGTTGAGGTACTGCCCCGACGCCTTCGCATGCGGGATCAGCGAGTCCGGGGATATCCGTCGCCACGAGGACACCTTCGCGCGGATGCCCCTCGCCTTCCCCTCCTCGCCCAGGTACGTCCCCCACTCCCAGCACGCGATCGTCACGTCCACCGGCGCCTCCATCGGGTTCAGGCCCATGGAGCCGTATCCGCGGTACACAATCGGACGGATGTAGCAGGAGCGCAGATTGTTGTTCGCCACGAGCTCCCTCGCCGCTCCCTGCAGTTCGGCTGCCGTGTACGGCACGGGCATGTAGTAGAGCTCGGAGGACTGCAACAGCCGCTCCATGTGCTCGGCGTTGCGGAAGATCGCCGGCCCAAGCTCGGTGTCGTAGCAGCGGATCCCCTCGAAAACGCCCGTCCCATAGTGCAAGCCGTGCGTCAACACGTGGACCTTCGCGTCCTCCCAGGCGAGGAACTCTCCATTCATCCATATGAGGTCGGTGGGCTCCACGGTCTAACTCCTGTTGAGGTGATCAAGCACAGCCCGCGTCGCTGTCCTCGTGTCCTCCCCACCACCGAGATCTGGGGTGCGCAGGCCGTCTTCAAGCGCGCGGCTAACTGCCGATTCTACAGCCGCCGCCTCGCTTTCCAATCCCAAACCATGACGCAGCATGAGCGCAGCGGAGAGAAACATCGCCAGTGGGTTGGCAATTCCTTGCCCGGCGATGTCCGGCGCCGAACCATGGACTGGCTCGAATAGGCCGGGGCCGCTGTCGCCCAGCGACGCGCTTGGGAGCATCCCGATCGACCCGGTGAGCATGGCGGCCTCATCGGAGAGGATGTCGCCGAACATGTTCTCTGTCACGATCACGTCGAAGTGGCGCGGAGAGGAGACCAGCATCATCGCCGCGTTGTCCACCAGTACGTGCTCGAGCTGGACGTGCGGGAACTCGGCGGAGTGCACGCGCATCACCACCTCGCGCCAGAGCCTGGATGTCTCTAGGACATTTGCCTTGTCGACACTTGTCACCTTCGACCGGGCAGCCCTGAATGCGACCCGTGCGATCCGCTCTATCTCCTCCTCCGTGTAGGAGCAGACATCCGTGGCAGATGTCTCTGTGCGCGTCTTCTCACCAAAGTAGATCCCTCCGGTCAGCTCGCGCACCACGAGCAGGTCGGTCCTCTCGATGCGCTCACGCCGCAACGGCGAGGAGTCATACAGTGCCGCAATCGGCTTGACCGGTCGCAGGTTGGCATAGAGACCAAGCCCCTTGCGCAGCCCAAGCAGACCTTGCTCGGGCCTCGGCTTCTTTGGATCTGTCGTATCCCACTTGGGGCCGCCGACCGCCGCGAGCAGAACCGCATCGGCCGCCTTGCACGCGCCCAGCACCTCGTCGGTGAGCGCTACACCGTGCGCGTCGATCGAGGCTCCGCCGAAGAGGTGCTCCTCGAACTCGAACTCGCCGACGGCGCGCAGTACCTCAAGCGTGGGCGCCATGATCTCGGGCCCAATCCCGTCGCCGGGCAGGGTGACGATGCGATATGCCATGTCTGCTCCTTAGAGGGCCGTAGTGACTGGACCAGCGCTTTGGTGTTCGCGCTCGTAGGCTGCGATCTCTTGCTCGTGTGTGAGCGTCACGCCAACGTCGTCCAGACCGGCCAGCAGTCGCCTGCGGATCTCGTCGTCGATCTGGAAAGACACCGAGCGACCATCAAAACGGACCTCGCGCTCCTCGAGGTCTATTTCTCCTTCGCCTGTTTGCGCGAGCGCGCGACAGTCATCATCCGGCAGGACAACCGGGAGCAGACCGATCTTTGTGCAGTTGGAGTAGAAGATGTCCGCGAAGCTTGGAGCCACGAGCGCTCGAAAGCCATAGTCCTGAAGGCCCCATGGTGCGTGCTCGCGCGAGGATCCGCAGCCGAAGTTGCGTCCGGTCACAAGGATGGGGTTGGGCGGCAAATCCCAGCCGGGCTCCTTGGCCCAGTCGTAGAAGACGAACTCGCCGAAGCCAGTGCGCTCCACCCGCTTGAGGAACTGCTTAGGCATGATCTGGTCGGTATCGACATCGCCGCGGTCTAGATGGCTGACCTTCCCGGCGATGTTCTCTATTGGTTCCACGTTCTTCTCCTATGCAGGCTTTCTCTTGACACTCAGGCCGCCACGGGCTTCACGCCCCCGAACACGGCGGCCTCGGCCCACTTGAAGTGCACTTCGCATTGCTCGAAGCCAGCCTCGCGCAGCCACTGCAGCTGATCCTGTGCGGTGTCGGGGCGGTCTTCGTTGTCCTCGAAGTCCACCTCCTCAGCCGAGCGGGTGCCGCCGCGCTCGTGCTCGGCATGCAAAGCATTGGCACGCATCTGCTCGTCGAACACCCCGCGTAGTGGCCCGGTGATCTCGACGTAGTCCATATTCACGAAGATGCCCCCGGGCGCGAGCAGCGCGAGCACCTCGGCGAACAGTTCGCGCTTGCGCTCAGCGGCGATGTGATGGATGGCCAGACCGGAGACCACTGCGTCAAAACGCCCATCGGATAGACCTTGGTGCCAGCCAGGGTCGTTGAGATCACCGCGACGGGTCTCCCAGCGCCCCCCGTGTTCGGTCAGCCGCGCGCGTGCGCGTTCGAGCATGGGCTCGGAGAAGTCGACCAGCACCGCCTCGGGTCTAAGGTCGGCCCGACCGGGAAGATCAAAGACAAGGTCCGCCATAGCGCCGTCGCCACAGCCGAGGTCGAGGAAGCGCTCGATCGGCCGTCCGTGCCTAGTCAGCAGGCGACGGATGAGGTCCTCCTGCACATCAAGCAGGGGCAGCAGGATGTGGCGGCGATCGAGGAAGTCAACCGCCAGGTGGGGCTGCTGCCAGGCGGCCTCGGGGACGGGCCTGCTCATGACCAATCCCTGATGTCCACGAAGTGACCCTCGACGGCCGCAGCGGCGGCCATCTGTGGAGAAACCAGGTGCGTGCGACCACCGCGGCCCTGACGCCCCTCGAAGTTGCGGTTTGAGGTGGAGGCGCACCGCTCGCCTGGCGCCAAGGTGTCGGGGTTCATTCCCAGGCACATCGAGCAGCCCGCAACGCGCCATTCGAATCCAGCGTTCTCGAATACCCGGTCAAGGCCCTCGGCCTCGGCTTGGGCCTTGACCTGCTGAGAGCCGGGGACGACCATCGCGCGCACGCTAGAGGCGACTTTGCGTCCTGCCACGACCTCCGCGGCGGCGCGCAAATCCCCGATCCGTGAGTTGGTGCACGAGCCTATGAACACGCGGTCGATCGCGATCTGATCGATCGGCGTGCCGGGCTCGAGCGCCATGTAACGAAGCGCGCGCTCGCAAGCCTCACGGTCCGCCTGCGTGTCGAACTCTTCAGGGGAGGGAACCTTGGCGCCGACCGACGCCACCATGCCCGGGGTGGTGCCCCAGGTCACCTGCGGAGAGAGCGCGGAGGCGTCGATAGTCACCTCCGTGTCGTAGGAGGCGTCCTCGTCGCTGCGCAGCCTCCGCCAGCGCTCGATCGCCTCCTGAAGCGCTGCACCGGCCGGCGCGCCGGGACGCTCCCGCTCGGTGAACCACGCGAATGTCGTCTCGTCCGGCGCGATCATTCCCGCGCGACCACCTGCCTCGATCGTCATGTTGCAGACGGTCATCCTGCCCTCCATGGAAAGCGCCCGGATCGCCGGGCCGACGTACTCGACGACATGGCCGGTGGCGCCGCCTACACCGATCTGCCCGATCGTGCCAAGGATCAGGTCCTTGGCGGTGACGCCGAAGCTGAGCTCGCCCTCGTAGCGGATGCGCATCGAGCGGGGCTTTCGTTGGGCCAGGCACTGCGTTGCCAGTACGTGCTCCACCTCGCTGGTTCCGATCCCGAACGCGAGCGCTCCGAAAGCGCCGTGGGTCGCTGTGTGAGAGTCTCCACATACGATCGTCATGCCGGGCTGCGTTACCCCCAGCTCGGGGCCGATGACGTGCACTATCCCCTGGCGGTCAGATCCAAGCGAGTAGACGGGCACGCCGAACTCGGCGCAGTTGCGCTCCAGCGTTTCCACCTGCACGCGCGAGAGGGCGTCCTTGATTCGTGCCGCGATGGGGGTACCGTCGGTGGGGGTGTTGTGGTCGGCTGTGGCAAGCGTCTTATCTGGGCGACGCACCTTCCTTCCGGCGAGACGCAGGGCCTCGAAGGCTTGGGGGCTCGTAACCTCGTGGACCAGGTGCAGATCGATGTAGAGCAGGTTTGCGCCGTCCCCTCCCACCTCGTGCGCCTCCCAGATCTTGTCGAACATTGTCTTTGACATGGGTCTCCTCAACTCCTTCGCAGTCCAGCGGTCACAACCGCCAAGAAGCTCGCCTCGGCGTCGCTAGGGTTTTCAAAGTGGTGGGGTAGATCAGCGTCGAATGTGACGCAGTCGCCCTCGTGCAGTGCGTGTCGCTGCCCGTCACAAACAAGCACGACATTGCCGCGCTCCACGAGCGCCACCTCTCGACTGCCCGGCTCATGCATGGGCGGGTCGTCGGGGCCGCCGGTTGAACCGCCGGGCGTCAGTGTGTGGCGAGACAGCTCGGCACGCTGCCCCGGCTGAGCCGAGGTCATCACCTCAAAGCTGTGGCCCCGGCGCTTACTGCCGCCGCCGCGACGGTCGACCGTGCGCACCACCGTCACCGCGCCGTCCTCGTCGAGACGCAATAGCTGGGAGAGCCGCAGCTCAAGTCCCGCGGCGATCCGCGCCGCGATAACCAGCGTCGGGCTAGTCTCCCCTCGCTCGACTTGGGAGAGCATAGGTGCGCTGACGCCGCTGCGGGCGGCCAGATCCCGCAGCGATAGCTGCGTGGCCTCTCTCAAGGCCCTCACCCGGGCGCCGAGGGAGACGCCGTCGAATGGTTCGGGGGTGACTGAGGTCGACTCGATATCACCGACGTTCGACATACATACGTATGTTATCCCATACGCCACTATTTTGTTCGAAGACCGCCCTCTGTAGCGCCGCCTACCGAGCTGGCCCACGCAGATGACATATCTGTCTCGTCTACGGCGCCGTGGCGGGGAGACCGACAGACTGGTCGGAGCGCTGAGAGCGAGTCTGCGCCACCGACAGCGCGCGTACGTAGGCACGTGCGGCGGCCTCGATGATGTCTGTGGCAACAGCCTGACCTGAGCCTGACTGGCCGCCGACCTCGACGACTACCGAGACCTCCCCCAGAGCGTCCTGGCCTTCGGTGACCGCACCAATCTGAAAGTCACGCAGCTTCGCCTGAAGTCCGGTCGCCGCGTCGATTGCGGCGAAGACCGCGTCAATGGGCCCGTCGCCAGTGAACGAGCCCTCGGCTGTTCCCCCATCGGGCAGTGTCACCGAGACACGGGCGTGAGGCGGCCGCTCAGAAGACGACTCGACATCGAAGGACTCGAGCCCAAATCCGCTGATCTCCTCGCGCAGCTCGTCTGTGACAAGCGCCTCTAGATCCATTGCCGTGAGTGCCTTCTTCTTGTCGGCGATCTCCTTGAAGCGCCTGAAGGCGGTGTTCAGCGCCTGGCCCTCGACGTGGAAGCCCATCTCCTCCAGTGCTTGGCGCAGAGCGTGGCGCCCGGAGTGCTTGCCCAACACGATCGAGTTGGCTTGCAGCCCAACGGTCGTGGCGTCCATGATCTCGTAGGTGGTTCGCTCCTTCAGCACGCCGTCCTGGTGGATCCCCGACTCGTGAGCGAAAGCGTTACGCCCGACAATCGCCTTGTTCGGCTGCACCGGGTAGCCGGTCAGGCGCGACACCAGTCGGCTCGAGCGGGCCAGCTCTGTGGTGTTCACTCGCGTATCCAAGCCAATGTCGGCGTGCCGGGTGCGCAGCAGCATCACTATCTCCTCAAGCGAGGCGTTGCCCGCACGCTCGCCGATGCCGTTGATCGCACACTCGACTTGGCGTGCGCCGGCTAGCACGCCTGCGAACGAGTTAGCGACGGCCAAGCCCAGATCGTCATGGCAGTGCACCGAGAGCGTGACCCCGTGTAGGTCGGGAACCAGCTCGTATAGCCTCGCCAGGAAAGCTTGAAACTCGTGCGGCATCGCGTAGCCGACGGTGTCGGGGATGTTGATCGTGGTTGCGCCCTCGTCGATCGCGATCTGGCACACCTCGGCGGTGAACTCGACGTCGGACCGGGTGGCGTCCATCGGCGAGAACTCGACGTCGTCCAGGTACTGCTTGGCGTGGGCGACCGCCGCTCGCGCTTGACCCTTGACGTCCTCGCGCGTGCTCTGCAGCTGGTGGACGATATGAATGTCTGAGGTCGAGATGAACGTGTGTATGCGCGGGCGCTCGGCGTCACGCACCGCCTCCCAGGCTGCGTCGATATCTGCAACATGCGTGCGAGCGAGCCCAGCGACGATTGGCGGGGCGGGCTCGGTGACCTCACGAGCGATGGCCTGTACCGCCTCGAAGTCACCGGGCGAGGTGATCGGGAAGCCCGCCTCGATCACGTCCACGCCCAGCCGGGCTAGCTGGTGGGCGATCTCGAGCTTCTCCGCGGTGTTTAGCGAGATCCCGGGGGATTGCTCGCCATCACGCAGGGTGGTGTCGAAGATCAGTACCTCGCGACTGGCCGCGTACGCGTCTCTGTTTGCTTGCTCAGTAGTTCCCATGTCGCTGTGCTCCTTCTCGGTCTCGCTTCGGCTTCCTTCGGCTGTGGTTATGCGGCTACGCGGCCGCCACGCGCTATTCCCCCCGGAGGGGGAGGAGAAGAAGTCGAAGTGAGATGTGCTGCGACACGCTGCGCGCAGCCTAGCACCGAAACTCGGTCATGCCAAGCTCGTCAGGGGGTCAAGACAACCTTGCCGAGGTTGCGCCGCTCGGTGATCATCCGGTGAGCGTCGCCCGCATCCTCGAAGGTAAAGCTACCTGCTACGACCGGCCTGATCGTCCCGTCATCTATCAGCTCCAGTAGAGGTTCGATCCAGGGTGTGAGCGTTTGCCGGTCCTTCCAGAGGCTGAGCATGTTCAGCCCGATCACAGCCTTCGACTCGGACATCTGCTTGATCATGTTGAAACGCGGCATCTGCAGGACAGTGCGTAGCGCGGCGATTGGATTGCGTCGCTCGCCCGAAACCACCGCGGATGCGCCGAATGCGACCAGGCGTCCACCGGGACGCAGCATGTTGTAGCCGCGTCGCAGGCTCCTACCGCCCAAGGGATCCATGATCAGGTCGAACTTGGGTAGACCCAGCTCCCAGCCGTCGTGGGTGTAGTCGAGTGCGTGATCAACCCCGAGCTCGCGTATCCGCGCATGCTTTGACGGCGAGGCGGTGCCATACACCTCGGCACCGTGGCGCTTTGCGATCTGCGTGGCAGCGATGCCGACGCCGCCGCCAGCCGAGTGAATGAGGACACGCTCTTTTGGCTGCAGATTTCCGTAACCGACCAGGCCGGCCCACGCGGTGCTGTAGTTGACCGGTATGGCGGCGCCTTGCTCAAAAGTGAGCTCCGCGGGGAGGGGCACGACAGCGGAGGCGGGTACCACCGCCTGGGAGGCGTAACCCCCGAACTGTGTGGCGGCCAGTACGCGTTGACCGTGGATTAGCTGCTCGACGCCGTCGCCCAACTCAAGGATCGTCCCCGCAACCTCATAGCCGATCACGCACGGCGGCTTGGGCGCGTCCGGGTACAGGCCGATACGCGCCATGACGTCAGCGAAGTTCACGCCGGCGGCGGCAACCTCGATCCGTACCTCGCCCCGACCGAGTGATGGATCACGGCGCTCCTGTACCTTCAATACCTTGGGGCCGCCGTGTTTGGTTATCGCCACGACTCGCATCTCCGGGCGAGCCTACCGGATCACAGCAGCGAAGCCGTGCGGCCCTCGACGAACCCCTCGGACGCCACGATCTCGTCGAGCACCTCGCGGGGCACCGGCCCGTCGGTCGTGACAACCATCGCCGCGAGGCCGCTGTCCTGACTGTCGCGATCCTCCTCGGCGGAGCCGTCGGCGGTGTGTCCGACGGCAGCGGATGAGATATTGATCCCGTGGTTGCCGAAGATGTTGCCAACTCGACCGATCATGCCCGGCAGGTCGGCGTAGCGGAAGACGGTTACGAACGGGGCGAGCTCCAAAGTTAGACGCCGCCCGTAGACCTCCACCAGGTGAGGCGTGCGGTTTGGCCCCATCCCGGTCCCGGCTACCGCGACACGCTCGCCGCCCGCGATGACGGTGACCCTGATCAACTCGTTGAAGTCCTGGGCCTCCGACACCGTCTTGCCCTCGACGATGATGCCGCGCTCCTCCGCCATCGAAGGCGCGTTGACCAGGTTCACTTGCTCCTCTGTGCGCCCCTGCAGAGCACCGCAGATAACGGCGAGCTTGAGCAGGTGTGTGTCGCGTTCATCGACGATGCGCCCCTGCACGTCTCGCTTGGCGGCGATGCTACCCAAGAACGCGGCCTCGATCCGCTCGACCGAGCTGCTCTCCGCGAGCTCCATCGCCAAACGACCGAGCTGTGTCGCAAGCGGCAGGAAAGGTCCCAGCACCTCCATGTCCTCCGCGCCCAGCGCCGGAATGTTGACCGCGGTGGAGACCACTCCGCCAGCAAGCGCCGCCACGACTTGCTCGGCGCTCTGGTAGCCGGCACGGTCGGTCGCCTCCGCCGTGGATGCCCCGAGATGAGGTGTGACGATCACGTTCGGATAGGAGAACAGCGGGTGCTCGGTCACCGGCTCGGACGGGAAGACGTCTAGGGCCGCACCAGCGACCTTGCCCGAGTCCAGCGCGTCCTTCAGCGCATCTTCGTCAATCAGCCCGCCACGGGCGACATTGAGGATCCGGACTCCGTCGCGCATCTTGGCGAACGCCTCGGCGTTCAGCCAATGCTGCGTCTCGGGCGTCTTGGGCAAGTGAATCGTGATGAAGTCTGCTTGCGCGTAGACCTCCTCGCTGTTCTTGGCCTTCTCGACCCCGAGCTCGCGGTAGCGGTCGGCGCTGACGAAAGGGTCGAACGCTACGACGCGCATGCCGAAGCCGCTGGCTCGCGTGGCGACGAGCTGCCCGATGCGCCCGAAGCCGATGATTCCTAGGGTCTTCTCATACAGCTCCACGCCCGAGAACTTCGAGCGCTCCCACTTACCGCCGGTCAACGACATGTATGCCTGCGGGATGTTCCGGGCGAGCGCCAGTAGTAGTGCGAGCGTGTGCTCGGCTGCTGTGACGACGTTCGACTGCGGGGCGTTGGCGACGACTATCCCACGCCTTGTCGCGGCCTGGACGTCGACGTTGTCGACCCCCACCCCAGCACGACCTATGACCCGCAGGTTGGCGGCCCCAGCTATGAGCTCCGCCGTCATCTTCGTCGCGGATCGGATCAGGATGCCGTGGTACTCGCCGATCCTCTGGGCTAGCTCCTCATCGCTCCAGTCCAGGCCGAGCACGACGTCGAAGTGCTCTCTCAGCAAGTCCACACCCGAGTCGCCGATCTTCTCCTTGACTAGCACCTTCAGTCGCTCGCTCATGAGGCGATCCTTTCCACTACCCAGTCGATGCATCGTATGAGCGCCTGTACGTCATCCGGCTCGATCGCCGGAAACATGCCGATGCGCAGCTGGTTGCGCCCGAGCTTGCGGTACGGCTCGGTGTCGAGGATCCCGTTTTGGCGCAGCGTCCTCGCGACGGCGGCGGCATCCACCGTCTCCTCGAAGTCGATTGTCCCGACCACCAGGGACCTCTTGTCTGGGTCTGCGACGAACGGGCTGGCGAACTGGGAGCGCTCGGCCCAGTCGTATAGGAGCGTCGAGGAGCGTCGAGTGCGAGCCACACACCATTCCAGGCCGCCACCGTTGAGCATCCAGCGGATCTGGTCGGCGAGCAGGAATAGCGTGGCGATCGCCGGCGTATTGTAGGTCTGGTCCTTCAACGAATTCTCAAGCGCTGTCTGCAGCGAGAGAAACTCTGGGATCCAGCGTCCGCTCGCAGAGTCGCTTTGGCCCAAGACGGTGATTCGTTGCTGGGCCGCCGGGCTGAGCAGAGCGAGCCACAGGCCGCCGTCTGAAGCGAAGCCCTTCTGCGGCGCGAAGTAGTAAGCGTCGGTTTGGGATATGTCCACGGGCAATCCGGACGCCCCGGAGGTGGCGTCGATGAGCACTAGGGCATCGCCCGCGCCCGCCGGCCGGTCGACCTGCACCATCACACCGGTCGAGGTCTCATTCTGCGCCCACGCCACGACATCCGCGTCGCCGGCGACGATCGCGCCTGGGTCGGGCGCGTCCCCGGGCTCGGCCGGGATCACGACCGGGTCCTGCAAGAACGGCGCGCCCTTCGTTACTTGGGCGAACTTCTGCGAGAACTCGCCGAAGGCGAGGTGCAGCGGCCGCCGCTCGATCAAACCGCACGCCGCGGCGTCCCAGAACGCAGTGGCGCCGCCATTGCCGAGCACGACCTCATACCCGTCGGGCGCGCCGAACAGCTCCTTCAGGCCTGCCCTGACCTCACCCACGAGCGCCTTCACGGGTGCCTGTCTGTGAGATGTCCCCATGAGCTGCGCCCCATCGCGGGCGAGGTTGTCCAGTGCCTGTGCGCGGACCTTCGAGGGACCACAGCCGAAGCGACCATCGGCTGGTCTGAGATCGTCAGGTATAACGAGTTGCGTCTCGTTGCTTACTTCGCTCGGCGTCATGGGCCTTCCTCGCTGTCGTACCTCAAGGGATTCGTGAATTGAGGTGCCCAGGCGCGCGGCGAAACCGAGCCGTCGCTTCCCGGTGGTTTCGGTCCACCTCGAGGGCGCCAGTCGCGACGGCGAGGCCGAGTTTAGCGAACTCCTCGATCGCTGTCCGGCTACCGGTCGCTATGCCGGTCCGTGCTTGCAGCGGCGCATCCACCGCGATGCTCCCTGCGCTCAGCCTCGAGATCTGCCTATTCGCTGCACCACAGCGCTTCGCGTCCGAGCTCGAGTGCCGCCCAGTCCTTCGGCAGGCGTGAGGGCAGTACGCCGGACGGCCGGCAGGCGGCGAGTAGGCAGTACTCCGGGGCGGGACCGAGGACTAGCTGCCGGCGCCACAGTGCCGTGTGCTCGCCGTCAGAGCCGTCGGCCATAAGCAGCCCGGCGACGGCGTCATGCCCGCTCGCGTGAGCCGCGGTGACCCAGATCGAGAGACTCACATCGCGGCTCTTGATTGCGCCCTCGCAAAGGCGGTAGAGGCCCGCTGTCCCGCGCCCGAGAGCCCGGGCCGCCTGCTCGTGGGCGCTCACATGACCTTGTGCGACCGCGGCTTCGTTGAGCACCCCGAGCGCCGTGTAGTCCTCAACCAGATACCAGTCCTCATAGCCTGAAGTGCCGCCGAGCCATGGGATCGAACCGGCGCGGTAGCACGCTGACCCGAGGAATCCCACGGGGGGCTGCCGCGCTATTGAGCGATGAAATCGCTCAATAGCCTGCTCGTAGATGTCCGTCGTGTCCTCTCGTGGACTGTGCCAGAAGAGGTAGGCGAGCAAGACTTCTTCGCCTTAGCCTCAGAACGAGGGCTTAATCCAGGCCATGTGTGAGCGCAGCTCCTTGCCGACGGCTTCTACCTGGGTGGCTGCTTGCTCTGCGCGCATGCGCTTGAAGTTCTCCTGGCCAGCGCGGTTCTCGGCGATCCACTCGCGCGCAAAGTCACCGGACTGGATCTCGGCCAGGATCTTGCGCATGTTGGCACGTGTCTCGTCGGTGACGACCCGCTTGCCGCGTGTGTAGTCGCCGTACTCGGCGGTGTTGGAGATCGAGTAGCGCATGCCGGCAAGGCCCTTCTCATACATCAAGTCCACGATCAGCTTGAGCTCATGCAGGCACTCGAAGTAAGCCATCTCGGGGTCGTATCCAGCCTCTACGAGCGTCTCGAATCCGGCCTGAACGAGCTCGGAGGCGCCACCGCAAAGGACGGCCTGCTCACCGAAGAGATCGGTCTCGGTCTCGTCCTTGAAGGTCGTCTCGATCACGCCGCCGCGAGTGCAGCCGATCCCCTTGGCGTAGGCCATCGCCAGCGCACGCGCGTTCCCGGTCGCGTCCTGGTGGACCGCGATGAGCCCGGGCACGCCGCTGCCCTCCGTGTATTGGCGGCGCACGAGATGGCCGGGACCCTTGGGTGCCACCAACGCGACGTTGACGCCAGGTGGGGGCGTCACCTCGCCGTAGTGCACGGAGAAGCCGTGACCGAAGAGAAGCGTGTTGCCGTCGGCGATGCCGTCGCGGACATCCTGCTCCCACACTGGTCTGTGGAGCTCGTCGGGTACGAGCATCATCACGATGTCCCCCCGGCTCGAGGCCTCCACGACTGGGAGAACCTCAAGGCCCTGCTCGCGCGCTTGCGCCACCGAAGCTGAGTCCTCCCGTAGACCGACGACGACATTCACGCCGGAGTCCTTCAGGTTGAGGGAGTGGGCGTGGCCTTGGGAGCCGTAGCCGATGATTGCGACGGTCTTGCCGTCGAGGAGGCGGAGGTCTGCGTCGTCGTCGTAGATCATTGAACAGCGCAGAATAGAGAACCGCTCGGGTATGTGCTGGCCGCAGGCGTTGTGGCCATCCCGTGGCAAGGGCCGAGCCGCCCAAAGCGCCGCCAGAGGCGAGCGGACATGAGACGCTAGGCGCTGGCGAGAGCCACTAGCGCGCGCCCGGGCACAACCAGCGTGCCGTCCTTGCGTTCGAAGCGAGCCAGACGCCCTGCGACTCCTTGGCGAATCTCTGTGATCTCTCGCTCGGGACGCTCTTGCACGAGGTCGTGGAAGACACGCGACATGTCTAGGGTCGCATCCCAGAAATCCCCGAAATTGCTGTGGTGTCGCTCCAAGGCCAGCGCGTCGGTGCGCACATCGGTGAAGCCGGCCTGCTCGAGTAGCTCTCCTAGGAACTCCTTGTCCCCGAGTGCGAACGGTCCCGGCTGGAAGCTCGAGCCATCTGCTGGCGGGGGCGCCAGTCCGCGTTCGGTGAGCTCCATGCTCGGCTCAGCGGCCCAAGGGTTTGCGCCGATGTGATCCCACACCGCCAATGCCAGACGCCCGTTGGGCCTCAACACCCGGCGTGTCTCGATCAGCGCCGCGAGCGGATCCGTGACGAGCATGTAGCCGAAACGACAGAGGACCGCATCGACGCTGGCCACCGGGAGGTCGATCCACTCCGCCCCAAAGATCTCAAAGCGGACGTTCTCGATCCCGAGCTCCTTCGCTTTGGTGCGTGCCCCCTCGATCATCGCCCTGGCTTGGTCGGAGATGATCGCCTCGCCGCCCGGTGCCACGAGTTCAGCGGCCAGCAACCCCGTTTCACCCAGTCCGGCCGCGAGCTCGAGCACGGTCTCGCCAGGCTGGGGATGGATCGCGTCCACGAGCCAGTGCGAGACGTGACCAGCAAACTGGCGCATCAGCTCTTGCCTGGCGATCCAGCCTGGCGCCGCCTCTTCCCAGAACTGGACGCTGCGAAGACGCTGCTCGACGGGGTCCGGCGGCTCGGTCAGGGCAAGACTCGGGTCGCGAGACACCTGGCCTTACATGCCACCGCTCGGTGCCCGGCGGGTGTGAGCAAGCCGGCCGCCGAAGCATCGTGGGTCGTGTCAGCCAGAGCGCGCTCGCGTCGGCGTTTTGGCTCATGGCTCACGTCAAGACCCTACCGTTGCTTGTGTCTTCTACGCAAGCCGGCTGTTCTCGCCATCGCAGGCATAGGAGGCAAGGTCCTTGCGCAGGAGCTTGCCTGAGCGGGTGCGTGGCAGGGGCGTTGATGTGAAATGCACTCGCTTTGGCACCTTGTATGGCGCCAGATGCTTGGCGCAGTGGGCACGCAGCTCGTGCGCGTCCCAGTGCCCGTCGCGCACGAGAACTATCGCGACCACGGCCTCTCCCCATTGCTCGTCGGACCGTCCGAGGACCGCTGCCTCGAGCACCGCCGGGTGAGCTTCAAGGACGCTCTCCACCTCGGTGGGCGCGACATTCTCTCCACCGGTGATGATCGTGTCCGCCTTGCGTCCCGTCACGTGTAGTTGGCCATGCTCGTCGAGGTGACCCTCATCGCCGGTGTGCAGCCATCCGTCCCCGGCGAGCGCCCCGCGCGCGACGGTCGGGCCCGCTACGAGTATCTCCCCATCCTCGGCGGTTCGAAGACGCGTGCAGAAGAGCG
>JANWLE010000091.1 GCA_025451035.1 Solirubrobacteraceae bacterium | reverse complement strand
TTCAAGAACGGAAACCACATCGACGTCGATGGGACGATCTACAAGATCCTCGAGTTCCAACACGTCAAGCCAGGCAAGGGCGGAGCGTTCGTGCGCACCAAGCTGCGCCGCGCGTCCGACGGCGCCGTCATCGACCGCACGTTCAGGGCCGGGGAGAAGTTCCGCCCGGTTCACGCGGAGGCGCGCAAGATGCAGTTCCTTTATGCCGACGGCAGCGAGGCCCATTTCATGGACAGCGAGTCCTATGAACAGATCGCCGTCCAGGAGAGCTCCTTCAGCGATCCCCTAAGGTGGGTCAAGCCCTCCAGCGAGGTGGATCTCCTGTTCATCGACGGCCAGCCGTCCGATCTGCAGCTGCCAAGCGCAGTCGACCTGCAGGTGAGCGAAACCGAGCCCGGCCTGCGGGGTGATACTGCGTCGGGGGGCGGCACAAAGCCAGCGACCCTGGAGACCGGCGCCGTGATCCAGGTGCCGCTCTTCATCGAGGTGGGCCAGCTCATCAGGGTGGACACCCGCAGCGGTGACTACGTCTCTCGTGCGTAGGTCAGACCAGCGTCGCGCAGCGATCATCGCGCTCTACCAGCACGACCTAACCAGACAGCCTCTGGCGCAGACCCTCGGCGCGAACGCCTCGGCGTTCTCCAAGGCGCTCGCCCAGACCGCGGCCGCGCGGGCCACAGAGCTCGACGGCAGAATCGAAGAGCACGCCCGCGGCTGGTCGGTAGAGCGCATCCACCCGCTGGAGCGCAGCATCATGCGCGTCGCGCTGGTAGAGATCCTCTACCCCGAGGCCGCACCAGCCGAGAGCCCGATACCGCCGGAGGGAGCGATAGAGGAGGCCGTGGAGAGCGCCAAGGTGTTCTGCTCCAGCGAGGCCCCCGGCTTTATAAACGGCGTGCTGGCAGCGGTTCTCCGCGAGGTGCGGCACAATTCAGCTGCGAGATGAGCACACCTCCTGACGACACGCTAGACGAGCTCATCGGCCGCCTCGAGGCCGCGGCCGCGCAGCTCCGCTCGGGCGAGCTTTCACCTGACGTAGCGGCGACGCTGGTCGAGGACTGCGCGGCGCTCGCAACTCAGGCCAGCGCCGAGCTCGAGCAACGCGCGCGCGCGGAGGCCGCGCTCGAGCATCCTGGCCAGGCCAGGCTGCTGTAGCGGGTAAAGCGCATGGCTTTGACGTTCTCCGCCATCTGCACTTGCGAGCTGGCCACGAGCCCTGGACACGAGAACATGCAGTATCTGCGCGAGCACGCGATGGCCGTGAAATGAGCCGCGCGGCGGCAGACCCCGTGGAGTCAGCGTATCCCGAGCATCTGCGCGAGGAGGTTGAGCGCTACCTCGCGGCGCTGCGCTTCTCCGAAGAGTCGTTGACCACGGGACTAGAGGAGGCGATGCGCTACTCGCTGCTGGCTGGCGGCAAGCGTATCCGCCCGGTGCTGGCGCTCGCGACTGCACGCGCGATCGGCATGCCCCAGGCGGAAGTGATGCCGCTCGCCGGGGCAATTGAGCTGATCCACACCTACTCGCTGATACACGATGACCTGCCGGCGATGGACGACGACGACCTTCGCCGCGGCCAGCCAACCTGCCACGTCAAGTTTGGCGAGGACGTGGCGATCCTCGCCGGCGACGGGCTCTACGCCGAGGCATTTCGTCACCTGCTGAGCTGCCAGCGCTCGGAGCCGCGGCTGGTGCTGGCGGCCGCCGCCGAGCTAGCCCATGCCACCGGGGTCAACGGCATGGTCGGCGGGCAGTATGTCGACGTCAAGGAAGGCTCGGTGGACGGCTCATCGGGGCTGCGACGCCTGCACGAGCTCAAGACAGGGCGGCTGATAGGCGCGTCGGTGATGTGTGTGCTGCTTTTGGGAGACGTCGGCGAACCTGCGACAATGGCCTTTCGCCAGTTTGTGGCTGAGCTGGGCGTGCTTTTCCAAATCGTCGATGACATACTCGACGTCACGGGTACTGATCAAGCGCTTGGCAAGCCGCGGGGGAGCGATGAGCGTCATGGCAAGCACACATATGTGAGTCAGTTCGGGGTAGACCGGGCCAAGCAGCTGGCGGGCGAATCGCACCGCACCGCCAGGGAGGCTCTCGGCCGGATAGCTCACGTCGACAGTGAGCGGCCCTACCTACCAACCGAGCTCGAGCAGATCACAGACTTCATCTACACGCGCACCTCATGAGCGACATCAAGCCACCGACAGAATCGATCCTCGACCGCATAGCAGGACCGCAGGACCTGCACGACCTCTCAGAGGAGGAGCTCTCCGCGCTGGCGCAGGAGGTGCGCGAGCACATCATCAACACCGTCGGGGAGATCGGCGGGCACTTCGGCGCCAACCTCGGCACGTGCGAGCTCGCCGTCGCGCTGCACTCGCTGCTCGACTCTCCACGCGACAAGATCCTCTGGGACGTGGGCCACCAGGCATACCCGCACAAGATTCTCACCGGGCGGGCGGCACAGCTGCACACCATCCGCCAGTACAGCGGGCTCGCGCCCTTCTGCTCGATCGCCGAGTCCGAGCACGACATCATGGGCGCCGGGCACGCATCGACCTCGATCGGCTATGCCGTCGGGATCAAGGAGGGCATGCGCCACAGCGGCCGCGACGATGGAGGGGTGGTCGCCGTGATCGGCGACGGCGCGATGACGGGCGGAGTGGCGTTCGAGGCGATCGGCCAGGCCGGCGGTCTGGGCACACCGATCGTGGTTGTGCTCAACGACAACGGCATGTCGATTGCACCCAATGTCGGCGCCCTCTCACGCTACTTCAACCGCGTTCGCCTGAACCCGAAGCTGTGGCACGCCCGCACCGGGGTCGAGGGTGGCTTGACGCGCCTGCCGGGTGGCATAGGGGCGGCATTTGAGCGTCTCGGACCTCAGCTGAAGGAGTCGATCAAGGCATTTTGGGCGCCCGGCCTGTGGTGGGAGGAGCTCGACTGGGCATACATGGGCGTTGTCGACGGACACGACGTGCGGGCGTTGCGTGAGGCGTTGCGCGAGGCGCTTGCGGCACAGCGACCGGTGGTGGTGCACATCGCCACGGTCAAGGGCAAGGGCTTTGCCCCCGCCGAGGAGGGCGGTCTCGAGGGGATGGAGAAGTGGCATGCCGCCAAGCCGAAGTCGATAGTCGATGGGATGCCCGCTCGCCCGCCGGCGCCGAGCAAGCCCGCGGCCAGCTCCACGCCCAGCGTGCCCCAGTACACACAGGTCTTCGGCGAGGCGCTATTGAGCGAGTGCCAGCGCGATGAGCGAATAGTCGGGATCACTGCGGCAATGAACTCCGGCACCGGCCTGAACATCCTGCAGAAGGCGATGCCTGAGCGCTATTTCGACGTCGGCATCGCCGAGCAGCAGGCGATCCTGTTCGCGGCGGGCCTCGCCTTGCAAGGCGTCAAGCCGGTCGCCGCGATCTACTCCACCTTCCTGCAGCGTGCGTATGACCAGATCGTCCACGACGTGTGCCTGCAGAAGCTGAACGTGGTCTTCGCGATGGACAGGGCCGGGCTCGTCGGCGACGACGGCCCCACCCACCACGGTGCTTTTGACATCGCCTATCTGCGCTGTCTGCCGAACATGGTCCTAATGGCTCCCCGCGACGAGGCGATGCTGGTGCACATGCTCCATACCGCGCTCACCTACGACGACGGGCCGATCGCGCTGCGCTACCCCCGCGGCGAGGGCATCGGCGTGCAACTGCCAACGGAGCCGCGTGCGCTGCGGATCGGCACGGGCGAGATACTCAGAGAAGGTGGCGCGACGGCTCTGGCCGGCACCCGCGTCGCGCTGGTCGGCTACGGCACCGGGGTCGACAAGTCCCTTGAGGCTGCGCAGGAGCTCGCCGATTCCGGCATCGAGGTCACCGTCGCCGATGCGCGATTCGCTAAGCCAATTGACATCGGGCTGATGGCTCAGCTCGCCGCCGAGCACGATTTGCTCGTGACGGTCGAGGAGGGCGTACTCGCCGGAGGATTCGGCTCAGCGGTGTGGGAGACGCTGAACGAGTCCGGCGCAGCGACGCCCCGCATCATGCGCGTCGGGCTGCCCGACCGCTACGTCACGCACGGGAAGCCAGCTCTCCTTCACGAGGAGGTCGGATTCACCGGCGCGCGCATCGCCGAGCGCGTGCGCAAGGCGATCCTCGACCGGCAGTCCGCCGAGGTACGCGCCTAGACCAAAAGCCCGACGACCCGTTGCTGCTCGCCAGCGTTGCCGTTAAGAAAATGAAGCGGCCCGCTCGGGGGAGAGCGGGCCGCTTCGAGGGGAGGAGGGATGCTGCTGTACTTTGGGTCGCTCACTATGATGCAGCCATTCCATGCGGCGTTCTGTGATGTTGATCACAGAGACCTCAAAAGGCGCCTCTGTGATTTGCATTAGGGCACCAGGAGATACGGTTCTCTCACCCACATGCCCAAGCAGCGCCTTGACACACTGCTGGCCGAACGTGGCCTTTTCCCTTCCCGCAGCCGGGCGGCGGCATCTGTGATGGCCGGAGAGGTGTGCGTGGGGGAGGGCCGCCGTCGCGCACAGAAGCCAGGGGAGCTCGTGGACGTCGACACTCCCGTCAGCATCGATGAGCGCCCGCGTTTTGTCTCGCGCGGCGGCGTCAAGCTCGCCAACGCACTCGCCGCAAGCGGAATGGACCCTTCCGGCCGCCGCGCGCTCGACGTCGGTGCGTCTACAGGTGGGTTCACCGACTGTCTACTCAAGCGCGGTGTTGAGTCGGTCATCGCGGTGGACGTCGGTTACGGCGAGCTTGCCTGGAGCCTGCGCACAGACCCCCGCGTCACGGCGCTCGAGCGCACGAACGCAAGGACGCTTGACCCGACGATGCTGCCGTATCTCGCTGACCTGGCTGTGATCGACGTCTCGTTCATCTCGCTCACGAAGGTGCTGCCGGCCGTGTGCGCCTGCTTGGCTTCGTCGCACGACATCTTGGCGCTCGTCAAGCCGCAGTTCGAGGTGGGACGCGAGCGGCTCGGCAAGGGCGGGGTGGTGCGCTCCTCTGAGGCACGCCGCGATGCGCTGGTGAAAATCGGCCTGGCCGCGATGAGGCTGGGCGAGTCGGTGCTCGGACTCTACGGGTCGGGGCTGCCGGGCCCCAAGGGCAATCGTGAGACGTTCATCTGGTTGACGCCGGGCGGGCATCCAGCCGCGCTCGATGAGCATGGACTGCTCGAGGCTGCCCTGGTGGCCGAGCCATGAGGGCGATAACCGTCTTCACTCACCGCCGCCCGGCGGAGACATCTTCCGCGTTGCATCAGCTCGCACAGGTTGCCCGTGATGCCGGCGTGACGCTTCGTCTGGACGAGTGGGAGACGCGCAAGCACAACCTTCAGGCAGACGACTCGGTGATCCTCGACGCGCCGGCCATCGACGAGGTCGAGCTGTGCGTCGTACTCGGTGGCGACGGAACGATCCTGCGAGCACTGAGACGGTACGCCCGCACGGGAGTACCTGTGTTCGCCGTCAATTACGGCGAAATCGGCTTCCTCGCGACGATCGAGCCCGACGAGCTTCAGGAGGGCATTCGTCGCGCGCTGAGCCGCGACTTTGAGCTGCTGCGCCTCCCAGCGATAGGCCTCGAGACTCCGTCCGGCCTGCAAATGGCCATCAACGACGTCGCGATCCACCGCAAGGTCGGGGAGCGCGTTGCCGACCTCGCCTACACGCTCGACAGCGAGGAAGTCGGCAGCGTGCGCTGCGACGGCCTAGTGGTGGCGACCCCGGCCGGCTCTACGGGCTACAACCTCGCCAACGGTGGACCCGTCATGGCTTGGGGGGTGGCGGGATTCGCGGTGTCCTTCATTGCGCCACACTCGTTGACCGCGCGAGCACTGGTCGTTGCGCCCAGCGATCACCTCACCGTCTACAACCGCTCGCAGTACCCGCTGGACGTGTCTGTCGATGGCCGTCCCGCGTCGGAGATCGGTCCTGGCGCGACGATAACGGCTAGCTTCCTCGACGACGTCGGCACGCTCGCCCAGCTGCCGGGGTCCTCTTTCTACCGGCGCTTGCGCGAGAAGTTCGGTCGCCTCGCGCGCTGAGCCGTCGCCGCCGACCGGCCCCCGCGTTCGAGGCACGGTCGCGGCCTTCAAATCACTCGGTTCGGCGGCGCTCTATGCGGCGGTCGCGTGATGCAGCGATGCTGTGAAGACGTCCAGCTGCTCCCGCGAGAAGCGCCGCTGTCCACCCGGCGTGCGGTAGCACGCTAGATAGCCCGCGTCAGCCCAGCGGCGGATCGTTGCGAGCGAAACGCCCAGGTAGTTGGCCGCCTGGGAGCTCGTGAACACGAGCTGGCGGTCGTGGTCGGGGACTAGCGGTGTGATCGGCATGTTGGCCCTCTTTGGGTCGGGTTGACTGCTCAAGGGGAGATTCGGTCATCCAAGCAACAAAGTTGAGCGGCGCACAGCTTTGTGGACCTTTGATCGAGTAAACCGCCGCGAAACCTGCAGCGCCCTGCGCTTTCGGCCGAGACGAAACCCCTTCAACTGCAATCAATCCTGCATAAACCTTCTCTAACTGGACAAATGTCGTAGTCTCGCTACTATCCTGCTTAAACCTACTCAAGGGTGGCGGCTGAGCTCTGGATGGAGATCCCAGGGAGGTCGCCTTGCAAATTGGCCTCCCTGGCCCGAGCGTAGAGGAGCAGACATGGGTTTCAAAGCTTAAGTAAGTAGGCACGCTCACTAAGAAGAGCGGCCTTGCAAGGACGTCGTCAGCTGGCGACGTCTTTGCTGTTTAAGGGGAGTGTTGCGGGGTAGAAGCGGCCCTGCGACAGATAAGGCAGGCGTGCCGAGCCAGCTTGCGCCGCCTCTCACCGCGGACGACGTTTAGAGGCGTCTATCGCTACACAGGCTGCGCGAGCGCGCGGGCCCGCCGCTCGAAGGCGAGCTCGGCCTCGAAGTCAGCGTCATCGCCATGCGCAAAGGTGACCGGACCGTCGCTTTGCAACAGGCTGATGAAACTCTCCACAAGCTCTGGATCGAGCTGACGCCCAGCTACCCTTCGCAGCTCGGCGATCGCATCCTGTGGAGTCATCGGAGAGCGATACGTGTCTCGCGCGGTGAGCGTGTCATATGTGCTGCAGACAGCGATAATCCGGGAAGGCAGAGGTATCTCTTTCCCGATCAACCCCGCCGGATAGCCGCTGCCGTCCATGCACTCGTGATGGTAGAGAATCGCTTCAGCAACGGGTCCATATCCATCCAAACGCCCTACAAGCGTTGCGCCGTCCTGTGGGTGGCGCCGAATCACCGACCAATCATCGTCGGAGAGGACATCCGCACGCAAGATTCGGTCCGGAAGCGCGAACTTCCCGATGTCGTGCAAGAGTCCCGCAGTGTGCACGAGATCCTGCTCGGCCTCGCTACAGCCGATCTCACGTGCTAGCGCGCGAGCGTAGCGCGCGACCGCCGCTGCGTGCCTGGCCGTCGTGCGGTCACGCAGGGCCAATGTCTCCACGAGCGTGGTGAGTACTCCGAGCTGCAGTGACGCAAGATGCATGGAGCGGGCCTCAAGTTGCTCCGCGCGATCCTCTGACTGCAACAGGGCACGAGCCAAGTACTGGAATATCAGCAGTACCAAGACAAGGCTGAGCAGCACAGAGTAGCCCAACCTTGTATAGGCCACCGCAAGGATCACAGCAAGTACGGCAGCGGCCAATTGGCCCGGCAAAACGGGGATCAACGTGTTGTGGATCTGGGATACGAAAGACCGTCCCTCGACCACACGTTTGTGGATTGCGACCAACGTGAAGTTGATGAGATTTGTCGCGAAGAACACACCGAACACGACAAATGCGAATGTCGCGCTCTGCAACAAGCGGTGGTTCGCTGGATCATGCACGTTGCCGATGAGCAAACGCGTGGTTAGGGCTCCCACCGTTAGATAGGTCCCATATGTCGCCAAGTTCGAAAGCCACGCTGACAGGGGTGGTCGGCGCGCAATGGAGTCAGCAGCGATAGCCGCGATACCAATCGCCACGGCGGGCGCTGGCCCGAGCAGGGTCATAGCGAGTACCAGCGCGACGAAACCAGCCGATACTGTCTGGCTCCCCATCCTGATGGTAAGCCACTCTCCCACGACACTCAGAGTGAGCAGCAGAGCAACCAGGCCGAGCGGCTGCCAATCAGCCGCTCGCCAAGCGATGGCCGCTACTGCGAGGACACCGCCGACAATCACCAGCTGACTGGCGATGTAGAGCGGATATGCGTGTCTTTGGATTTTGCCCATCAGTGGTCCACAAGTGGTCTATTGCCCTTAACGGCCGACACGGTGTAGTTCTTAAGCGCCTCAAGTGCACTGGACAGGTATCGATACCGGCGTATTGGCCAGATCAGGGCGCGGTTCTTGCCAACTCCGGCTCGACAGCGTGTTCGGCCTTCGAGGCGCTCCCTGACCGAAGCTCACCGAGAGGCAGACGAACGAAGGCGAGCGTAGCGAGGGTGGCGACCACACCCGCAACGACCATAGCTCCGCGTGTGGAACTGATCACCACGAGGGTACCGCCTAGCGCGAAGCCAATCGCAGGACAAAGCGCGTTGAGGGAACCTACAGCCGCCATCAGGCGCCCGTGCAATCTCGGCGGCGTGAGTTGCTGAACTGCACTGATCAGCGAAGGCCATTGGACGCCGTTACCGATCCCTCCAATGATCGCGGCTACGCAGGCGACGGCGAGGGTTGGCGCAGCGGCAAAGCCTAGATAGGCAAGTCCTACGAGCAAAGTACCGCTGCGTAGCATCGACGCGAGAGGTCGCTGCACTGCAAGCGTAAACATGAAGGCACCAACCGCGGCGCCGGCTCCCCAGGCCGCTAGCAGGAGCCCGTAGCCCAGCGCACCGGCGTGGAGGGTCGCCTTCGCGTATATCACCTCGACTGGCTCCACTGATGCGAAGAAGACAATTGCAACGGCCTCTGTGAGCAGCAGGGCGCGAAGCTGCGGCACTTGCCAAATATGTTGCACGGCAGCAACCAGGCGCTCACGGATCGATACCTCCGCACCCTCGTCTACATGAGTGTGCAGGCCCACGAGCAGCGCGGCGCACGCCACAAACGTCGTCGCATCTACGAGCAGCGCGATCGGCCCACCAACGGCGCGGACAAGCACCCCTCCGATTGCTGGGCCGACGGCCAATGCAAACATAAACGAGAGGTTGAGGTTGGCGTTCGCGCGGCGCTGCGCATCTCCCGCCGCGTCGTTCATTGAGCCCTCTCCACGCTCGGCATGGTCTGGGTCGCTCGTCTCGATGGCAACACGAGCTGTGGAGGCCCTTATGAGTGCCGTTGCGGCGACAGCGATGATCCCGTCCAGTGTCACGAGTATCAGGACCCCAGGCATCCAGAAGTGCCAGAGCAGCCCCGCGAGACCAGCCGTCAAGGCCGCCTGGGTCAAATAGAGCCACGCGAACCCTCCTTGGCGCCGTGAATGCTCTATCCGCGCAACGAGAACGGGGGCTAGAAGCGCGGGCAACAAACCCCTTGCGACAAAAAGACCAGCCGTCGCGATGGCGCTATGCGTGTGGTCGTAGACCCCTAGGGCGAGCGCGACATAACCGAACCAGGTCCCCAGTTCGTTGATCGTATAGGCGAGGAGAATCCTCCTCAGCCGTGGTGGTAGGCGGCGGAGCACATAGTCACGCTATCGACTGGCCCAGAAAAGATCGAGCCTCAATGCGCCATGAACCGTCTGCTTTAAGATCCCGGCCGGATCTGCTGGCGGTCTAGCTAAGAGCTCCGGTGGCTGACCCAGCCGTGATGGGAATACCGACGGCGGCGCAATCATCTGCCTGTGGAGCCTGGTCCAGGGTGAGGACCGGGAGCCACGGATGCCGTCGGCCGACCAGACGGGTCAGCGACTCTGCGGAAATGTCGTCCAGGTCACCCGAGAGGATCACCATCCTGCTCGTTGGCGCCTGCTGGAGCACTTCCCAGGCGACACTAGCCTCTCTGAAGCGAGTGCTGGGAGTCAACGTGCGTGAAAGCTCGGCAAGCAGTTCGCGGCGACGGTCCTCGCTCGAGCCCGCCAGGAGTACGTATGAGCGGCGCTCCCGCTCGGCAAAGCTTGCGTCAATGTGCCGCTTCGGCTGTTGATCGCCAGTGCCTTCTATGACTCGCAGGCGCATGGGGTTAGAGACAAGGTCGATTTCGCTAGCGGGGAATGGATTGACGGGGGATTGCATATGTCGGCTTTGTCAGTCAGTGCGAGCAAACACGCTTTTGGGAGCTGATCGTTGCGCGTCGTTCCACGGCTGGAAGTGGTAGCTCAATGGTGACTACCAAGCGTTCGTTTGTCTGTCGTACAGAGGGTGCTGATCGTGTCGTCCCAAAAGGGCAGATTTATGTCGTCCTCGCTGGTCATGACGACCGCCTCTGGAGCTAGATGTCCAGTCAAATGAGCCAAAACGAGGGCTTTGGGCGGCATCTGCCGATGACCGGCGTGAAATGAGCACACAGACCATCTACGCACCCCAAACAGTTCTCCAGCCCGCTACGGTGTGGGGCATGCACACCGAGGTCCCTGGGGTCGACCGGCCTATCGACGTGATCATCGCCGACGATCACGCGGTAGTTCGCGACGGCATCCGCACCGTACTCGAGCGAGAGGCTCACGAGTTTCGTGTGGTGGCGGAGGCCGCCGATGTCCCGTCAACGATCCGCGAAGTCAAGGCGCACAAACCGGACCTGCTCACGTTGGACCTGACGATGCCGGGCGGCTCGAGCCTCGCTGCACTGCCGGCGTGCTTTGTAGCTCACCCCCCGCTTGCCGTGGCGATCCTCACGATGCGCGAGGACCCCGAGTATGCGCGCCAAGCGCTCAGGGCGGGCGCGCGCAGCTACGTGCTCAAGGAGGCCGAACCGGCGGAGCTCTTGCAGGCGTTTCGCCTAGCGGTATCCGGCGGGCAGTACCTCCATCCGCGGCTCGGTGCGTTGATGGTCACGAGCCCCGACTCTGAAGGTCAGGGCAACTCGCTCTCCGATCGCGAGCGCGAGGTTGTGCGCCTCATAGCGCTAGGCCACACCAATCCCCAGATCGCCGAGCAGCTGCACGTTGCAGAGCGCACCGTAAAGACATACCGCGCGCGTGCGGTCGATAAGCTCGGGTTCTCCTCGCGCGCGGAGATCACCTCGTACGCGCGCAAGCACGGCCTGGTCGACTAGTGCCCTCACGCGAGGGCGGGGCTCCCAGCACCTTCTTGTGAGCCAGCCGCTGGGTGCTGCTCTGGGCGCCCAGCGAGCGGAACCTTCAAACGCACGACAGTGCCCTGTGTGGGCGCGGGTCTGAGTTCCAGCTCGCCGCCGACGAGCTCGGCGCGCTCGCGCATCCCTGCGAGCCCGAACCCGCCCTTCAATTCCTCCTCTGGGGTTCTGGAGCCTTGTGTCTGCGTCGGTATTCCCTGCCCGTCGTCGGTCACGCTCGCCACGACCTGGCCGTCTCGCTCCACCACGCGCACGACGGCCTGCGTGGCTTTGGCGTGCCTACTCACGTTTGTCAGCGCCTCCTGCACGATCCTGTAGAGCGTGCTCTCGAGCTCAGGGTCAAAACGCTGCTCGTGGGATCCCGAGCCGAGTTCGATTTCGGTTCGTACCTCAAGACCATCGATCGCCTGAGCCCGGCGTGCGAGCGCTTCGAGCGCAGGCACCAGCCCGAGCTCGTCGAGCGCGGCCGGGCGAAGCTCGGTGATCAGGTGACGCAGCCCTTCGATCTCCGTCCCGAGACCCTCGAGTATCGTGTCCACCGCGCCGCTCAGCTCCTGCTGATCGCCCGCGTCGCGCGCATTCGCCAACCTCAGGCGCAGCGCGCCGAGCCCCTGAATGGTCTCGTCGTGGAGCTCTCGCGCCCAGCGGGTGCGCTCACGCTCGCGTGCCTGCATCCCATATCGCAGCCGCTCTATCTCAACCGACCGCTCAGCCGCCAACCGCTGCGCGACGCTTGCGGCAAACGCGGCGAGGGCACTCTCATCGGGTCCGCGGAACCGGTTATCGCTGCGTACGGCTATGACTAGCCCGCCACCATGGCCCTCCATCGTCAGGGGCGCCACGAGCACCGCCCGACCTTCGATGCCTAGCTCGTGCAGCCAAGGCGCTTCGTTGCCGCGGGGGCGATCCAACGAGAGCGCCGACCCCGACTTATACAGCGCGCCAAGCGCACTGCCCTCAACTGGCAGCACGCGCAGCCTGACCGAGACGTTGCCACTCGAGGCGGCGACGCGCAGCTCACCGCGCTCTTCGATAACCATCAACAGGGCAGAGGCGTCAAGCAGCGCCAAGCCGCGGTCGGCCATGAGGCGCAGAAGCCATAGCTCAGATCCTGACAGCATCCCCCAAACCTAGCTGCTCACGCGGCGTCGCCGCGCGAGCATGTGCAAGCAGCTGCTCGGCTGTCTGTCCTCCATGCCACGCCACGACCGAGATCGTGACTCGCAATGGCACGCGCTGATCATCAAGCTCGACCTTGATTGCCCGCAGTCGGCCAAGCACCCGGCGCGCGACCATCTCGCTGCGCAGGCTGTCGGCGCCCGGGAGCAGCACCATGAATTCCTCTTCGCTGATCTCACCGAGGCGGTCGAAGCGGCGAAATTCAGAGCGCAGGGTCATGCTCGTGTAGGCGACCAGCTGCTCGACGATCTCAGTACCGTGGATGCGCCCGATCTCTTTGAGATTCTCGAGCCGCAACAGCAGGCAGCAGAGGGGGGTGGAGTGCCGGGTGGAGCGGTTTATCTCCTCCTCTAGCCGGTCGATCAGGGCGGGATAGGAGAGTAGGTCCGTCGGTTTACGCGCAGACCTGGTTGGTCCGGACGCGTGCTGATGTTGATAGGCAGCCATGCCAGATTTAGTGCCGAGGTCTCCGCGCGGCAGATATCCGAACCGATTGGGCTCGTCACTAGAAAGTCTAGCCGTGCGACCCAAGGGCTGCGGCGCACCGCCACTGATTGGGTGTGCTCGACGGCGAAAGCGCCGCGTTTTCCCGGCAGACGCACCCCATAGCGCAAGTTTCGCCACGAAGGGAACGGCTTTGCGCCAGCTTTGTGACGGCTCCGCGCCGCGAATCCGTCGGTGCTCGCTGCTACACCTGCGGTGTGCTCTCCGAGCTTTCAGTCGAGAACCTCCTGTTGATCGAGCGCGCGCAGCTGGCGCTCGATCGCGGCTTGAACGTGTTCACCGGGGAGACCGGCGCCGGCAAGACGGTATTGGCGCACGCGATCGACCTGCTGCTCGGGGGTCGCCCCCGCGGCGGGATCGTCCGTCCAGGCGCCCCGGAGGCCTACGTGGAGGGTGTATTTGACGTACCCGCCGCGGTGCGCGAGAAGATCGCACGGGAGCTGCCGGTGTGCATGCCCACCTCCAGCGACGAGTCGATCATCGTCGCGCGCAGAGTAAGCACCGACGGCCGCACTCGCGCCTACATCAACGGCCGCTCGGTCACTGTTTCCGATCTGCGCGAGCTCGGCGGTAGCCTGCTGGCGTTCTACGGCCAGCACGAGCATCGCAAGTTGACTCTTGCGAGCTCCCAGCTCGCGATCCTCGACGACTTCTGCGGACCCGAGCACGCCCGGCGCATAGCCGAGTACGCGCGGATGCACCGCGAGGTCAAATCACTGGAAGCGGAGCTCGACGGCCTGCGCGAGCTCGGCTCGGTCCGCGAGCGCGAGCTCGAGCTGCTCGAACACGAGATCGCCGAGATAGAGGCGGCGGGACCGGACGAGGACGAGTACCAGGAACTGCTTGTCAGCCGCGAGCGGCTGAAGCGCCTGGACTCGCTGCAGTCGGGGGTGAGCGCCGCCAGCGAAGCGATCGGCGGTGACGGCGGTGATGACCGGGGCGCGGTTGAACTGCTGGCCCAAGCCTCGGTACGGCTGGATGCGCTCGAGGACATCGATCCAGAGCTGGATGAGCTCAGCGCTCGCCACCGCACGCTCCTACTCGAGGCCGAAGACCTCGCCAGCGAGATACGGCGCTACGCAGAGAACATCGGCAGCGAGTCCGGCGACTTGGACAGCATCGAAGACCGGCTGGCGGATCTCGAGCGCCTGATGCGCAAGCACGGCGACAGCATCGCATCCGTGCTCGCCCACGCCGAGCGCTCGCGGGCGCGACGAGATCAACTACTCAGCGCGGAGATCACCTTCAACGACGTCAGCCAGAGGCTCGAGGCGGCTGAAGTGAAGCGAGAGCAGCAGATGCTCGCCCTTCACCAGTCGCGCGCGAAGGGGGCTCCGCGTCTGGCTGAGTCGGTCCGCAAACGCCTGACGGAGCTCGCGATGCCAGACGTGACTTTCAACATCGCGATACATGAGCGCGAGCCTGGCCCCTCAGGTCGCGACGGCGTCGAGTTCGAGATAGCCACAAACCCAGGAGTGAAGGCAGGCCCATTGCGTGAGATCGCCTCTGGGGGAGAGCTCTCGCGCGTAATGCTCGCCCTGACCACGGCGTGCCTCGGAACGAGCGCCAAACACGCCGGCGCGGGACAGCTCACGTTGATCTTCGACGAGGTCGACGCGGGCATCGGCGGGCACACGGCGCGGACCGTGGGTAAGTGTCTGCGCGCACTTGGAGAAGAGCGCCAGGTTCTGTGCATCACCCACCTTCCGCAGATCGCCTCACTGGCCGACCGGCATTTCTCCGTCAAGAAGGACACGAGCGTCAAGCCGACGCGTACCGCGGTCGTGCAGCTGCAGGAGGGCGAGGTCGTCTCCGAGCTGATGAGGATGCTCGGCGCCTCCGAGCAGGACACAGCGGCACGCAAGCACGTAAACGAACTGCGACGGGCCGCCTAGGAAAGATACGCGCGGCGGGTGCGTTTTAGGCGCTATGCCGTTACTCTCGCCTGGTGGCCGTGACATCGGGTAGCAGTGCAGCGAGCGGAGTCGAGTCACACGGCGCACCCGCCGCCGTCGAGAACGCCCAGGCGGATAGCGCGACGATCGGCGATAGCCACGCCGAGCCACGCGTCATCCAGGGACGAGCCCGGCTAGGCCGTCGCACGAAGCTGCTCGTCAAGCACCTCAACCGAGGGGAGATCGCGGTCATCGACCATCTGGATCTCGACCGCGTCTCGGCCGAGGAGCTGATCGCCTGCGGGGTTCTCGCAGTGTTGAACTGCCGCGCATCCTCCAGCGGCAGCTACCCAAATCTCGGACCGCAGCTCCTGGTGGAAGCTGGCGTGCTGCTGCTGGACATGCCGGACGACAGCCTCTTCGAGTTGCTGCGGGACGGTGACGAGTTGACCGTGCGCGCCCCCGCGGGCGAGATCCTGCGCGAGCAGAAGCGGCTGGGAGGCGGACAGGTGCTGACACTCGAGCGCATACGGGCAGACACGGCGGCCCGGCGGCGCGAAATCGACGAGGCGCTCGAGCGTTTCGCCCACAACACGATCGAGCACATGCGCGAGGAGCGCGAGCTCCTCGCCGGCAAGATAGAGATGCCCAGGTTCGCGACCGATTTTCGTGACCGGCCAGCGCTAGTCGTCATCCGGGGAGTCGACCATCAGCGTGACCTGAGGGCGCTGCGCCCGTACATCAGGGACGTCAAACCGGTGATCGTCGCCGTCGACGGTGGCGCCGACGCTGTCCTTGAGGCCGGCTTTTGCCCCGACATGATCGTTGGCGACATGGACTCCGCCAGCGAGGACACACTGCGCTGCGGCGCTGAGCTCGTCGTGCACTCCTACCCGGACGGGCGGGCACCGGGCCGTCATCGGCTGGAGCGCATGGATGCTCGCTTCAAGCTCGTCCCCGCGCCCGGAACGAGCCAGGACATTGCGATGCTGATAGCTGCCGAGAAGGGAGCCAAGCTCATCGTCTCCGTCGGCTCCCCGTTCAACCTGGTCGAGTTCCTGGACCGCAACCGGCGAGGAATGTCCTCGACGTTCCTCACGCGCCTGCGCATCGGCGAGACGCTGATCGACGCCAAGGGCGTCAGCCGCCTGTACCGCCCGCAGCCGGGCCTGACGCCACTGCTGCTCATCCTCGTCGCCGGCGTCATCGCGATGGCGGCGATCATCGCGATGACGCCGGCGCTCAGGGACGCGGTCGAACTGTTGTGGCTGCGCCTGCAGCTGCTGCTCGGCATGAGCGGCTGACTGTCCGTACTCTCTCCAACCGATGTTCGACTACCGCTACCACGCGCAATCGCTAGCCGCCGTACTGATCGCGCTGGCGCTGGGCGTGCTGATCGGCATCGCGATAGGAGACTCGAACCTCGTCTCGTCGGCCCAGAACGGCCTCGTCAGTACCCTGCGCTCCAACCTCGAATCCTCGCGCGAACAGGTAGCGAAGCTCAAGTCCGAACGGGCGCTCGAAAGCACCTTCCAAACCGGGCTGTATGAACTGGCGGTGCACGACCTCCTCTCCACCCGCAAGGTCGGGCTGGTCTTCCTGGGAGGATCATCAGAACGCGTAGATACGCTCGTGCGCGACACGGTCACCCAGGCCGGGGGTGAACTCTCGAGCGTCACCGCGATCGCCGAGCCGCTCGTGCTCGCGAAGCTGGGCTCAGCTGCGACCGGCACGCGCTACCAGGCGCTCTCCCAGATCCCCGAACCCCCAGGACTGATCAAGGAATTCGGGATACGCATGGGCCACCAGCTGGTCAAAGGGGGAAGACTGCTGACCCGTGTGGCGAGCAGCCTGCTGAGCTCGTCCAACGGCCAGTTCGGCGAACTGGAAGGGCTGGTCGTCGCACGCCAGGACACTTCTGGCATGCCGCCGGAACAGGCGAAGGTCACCGGCGAATTCGAGTCCGGCTTGATCATCGGCGCGAAGGCGGCGGGCGCGGCAACCGTCGGGGTGGAGCTCAGCAACACCGAACCCTCCCAGGTGCCGTGGTACAAGGCGCAGGGGATCTCGAGCGTCGATGACCTCGACAAGGTCGTCGGTAACGCTGCGCTTGCGCTGGCGCTCGCGGGCAGCCCCGGATCGTGGGGGATCAAGTCGACCGCTGACGCGCCGCTGCCGCGTGCGACGAGCGCGACCGCCAGGCCATAGAACGTCGGAGACGGTCGGTCCGCGGGGGTCGCTATGGTCCAGAAGTGCACGCTCTGCCCACGGCCATAGGGCTACTCGTCGCGCTCGCGCTGGCGCCCTCGATCATCAGAGGCCTAGCCGCCGGCGGACATGTGCGACCGAACTATCGTGGGCGTGGGTTGCCTTTCCCGCTCGGCATCCTGATCATCACCGCCGGCGTGGTGACCCTCATACCGCTCGAGCTGGCGCAGCAGCTCTCCGCCAGCTCCATCTTCTACCCACAGCTGTCGATCGTCCTGCCGTACGCGCTCGGGGTGGGACTGCTCGGCCTGATCGACGACAACTACTCGGACTCCTCGCGCGGCTGGCGCGGGCACGCGGCGAGCACACTCGCCGGGCGTTTCTCGACCGGGGCGCTGAAGGGCGCCGGCTCGCTCGGCCTAGCGCTGTATGCGATGAGCGGACAGGGGCTCTCGACTGGCCGCTATCTGCTGGCGGTCGCGGTGCTCGTGCTCGCCACCAATACCTTCAACCTGCTCGACCTGCGCCCGGGGCGCTGCCTGAAGGCACTCGGGCTGCTCGGCGCGGGCCTGTGCCTGGGCACCATGAGCGTCAGGGCGCTGTGGGCCGTCGGCGTCCTCGCCTCACCCGCGCTCATCGCAGGTGTGTATGACCTGCGCGAGCGGGCGATGCTGGGCGACACCGGCGCGAACCTGATGGGGGCGCTCGCGGGCCTTTGGATCGTCCTGTCGCTTTCGGGCACGGGGCAACTCGTGGCTCTTGCGGTACTGCTTCTCATCACGGTTTACGGTGAATTCCGTTCAATTTCCGGGTTCGTGGAACGAACACCCGGCCTACGCGAACTAGACTCCTGGGGAAGGCCTTCATGATCCTCGCCTTTGTAGAAACACCTCTATCGCCACCTCTCGCGCAAAGCGCGAGCCGACCAGAAACCCTCACGCAAGGACCGGCACAGCGATGGAAATGAACTCGAAGACCCGCTTCATCTTCGTGACCGGCGGGGTGGTCTCCTCTCTAGGCAAGGGCATCGCCGCGGCTTCTATCGGGCGGCTGCTCGTCGCTCGCGGGCTCACCGTCGGCCTGCAGAAGTTCGACCCTTACATCAACGTCGACCCGGGAACGATGTCCCCCTACCAGCACGGGGAGGTGTTCGTGACCGAGGACGGCGCGGAGACCGACCTGGACCTCGGCCACTATGAGCGTTTCACAGACTCCAATACCAGCCGCGCGTCGAACGTCACCGCCGGCGGGATCTACGACGTCGTCATCCGGCGCGAGCGGCGCGGCGAATACAACGGCGGCACCGTCCAGGTCGTCCCGCACATCACCGACGAGATCAAGCAGCGGATAACCCTGATCGCGCAGTCCAACGACGTGGACTTCGTGATCACGGAGATCGGCGGCACCGTCGGCGACATCGAGTCCCTGCCCTTCCTCGAGGCGATCCGCCAGTTCCCCGTCGATGTTGGGCGCCGCCGGTGCATGTTCATACACCTCACGCTGGTCCCCTACATCGGCCACGCGGGCGAGCTGAAGACCAAGCCGACCCAGCACTCGGTTAACGAGCTGCGGCGAATCGGCATCGCGCCCGACATGCTGATGTGCCGCTCCGAGGAGCCGCTCTCGAGCGACATCCGCAAGAAGATCGCGTTGTTCGCGAGCCTGCCGGTGAGCGCGATCGTCTCGGCATGCGACGTGGACAACATCTACAAGGTGCCGTTGACCTTCCACCAGCAGGGAGTCGATGACTTCATCCTCGACCACTTCGCGATGCAGGCGCCGCAGCCTGAGCTGGCCACCTGGCAGGAGCCGATCGAACGCGCCGAACGCGCCACGCGCACCGTCCGCATCGCGCTGGTAGGCAAGTACGTGCGCCTGGAGGACGCCTACCTTTCGGTGTCGGAGGCGCTGCGGCACGCCGCCTCCCTGCAAGACGCCAAGGTCCAGATCGAATGGGTCGACTCCGAACTACTCGAGGAGCGCTCCGCCGCCAACCTCGACGAGGAGGAGCAGGAGCGTCGCGCGCAGGCGCGCCAGCGACTGGAAAACGCCGACGGCATCCTCATACCCGGCGGCTTCGGGGCGCGCGGGGTGGAGGGCAAGATCATCGCCGCGCAGATCGCGCGCGAGCGCTCCATCCCGTATCTCGGTATCTGCCTCGGGATGCAGATCGCGGTCGCCGAGTTCGCCCGGCACTGCGCCGGCATGGAGGGAGCCAACTCGACCGAGTTTGACGTTGAGACCCCCTTCCCGGTGATCGATCTGCTGCCCGAGCAGAAGGAGGTCACCGACCTCGGCGGGACAATGCGCCTCGGCGCAGACCCGATCAAGCTGCACGCCGGCACGAAGGCTCGAGAAATCTACGACGAAGCGGTGGTGTACGAGCGCCACCGCCACCGCTACGAGGTGAACAACCTCCTGCGCAAGCGACTCCAGAGCGCTGGCTTGATCGTGTCTGGCACCTCGCCTGACGAGCGGCTGGTGGAGGTCGTGGAGATCTCCGACCACCCGTTCTTCGTCGCGGCGCAGTTTCACCCGGAGTTCAAGTCGCGGCCGGAGCGCCCATCGCCGCTGTTCCGTGATTTCATCGCGGCTGCGCTCGAGCACGCTCCGGCCGCGCACGCCGCGCAGCGGACTGCGTCGTCGTGAGCCAACCAACGCTCGTTCTCTAGCGTCGATGAGCGCCGGCCGTGCGAGCGTTGACGACCGCCGCTACCTGAACGACGTTTTCGAGCGGCTGTGCCGGATCGAAAGCCCCTCTGGGCAAGAGTCCGGTTGTGCTGAGGCCGTCATCCAGGAGCTCCGCTCACTCGGGCTGGAGCCCGAGGAGGACTCCTCCCAACAGCAGACGGGAGCGGACTGCGGCAACCTGTTGGCTCGCCTGGACGGCGGCCCTGGAAGTAGCGAGCAGAGCATCCTGCTGTGCGCGCATTTGGACACCGTTCCGCTTGCGGCACCAGTCGAGCCGACGCTCCTGGACGGCTACTGGCAGAACGCGGCCGAGGGGATCCTGGGAGCCGACAACAAGGCCGCCATCGCCGTGATCCTCACGCTCGCGCGCAAATGCGCGGCGCAGGCGCCCGCGGTGAATCTCGAGCTGCTGTTCACCGTGTGCGAGGAGCGCTCGCTGCTAGGCGCCCGAGCGTTTGACGTCTCGCGGCTGTGCAGCGCCTACGGCTACGTCTTTGACCACGCCTCGCCGATCGGCGAGATCGTCGTCTCCTCGCCATGTCACTACCGGCTCGAGGCGACCTTCCGGGGTGCGGCTGCGCACGCCGGGATTCGCCCCGAGAGCGGTAGCTCGGCAATCCTCGCGGCGGCGCACGCGATCGCCTCGATGCCGCACGGTCGCATCGACGAGCAGACCACGACGAACATCGGCACAATCCGCGGCGGAAGCGCGATCAATGTTGTAGCGGAGAGCTGTGAGCTGCAGGCGGAGGTGCGCAGCCTCTCTGAAGAACGCGCGGAGCAGACCCTCGCGCGCCTTGTCGATCTCATCAATGAGGCCGCCAACCGGCCGGAGTGCGACTGCGACGTGGATGTCACCGTAGAGCGAACCTTCGCGGCGTATCGCCTGGCGTCGAGCTCTCCCGCGGTCAGCCTCGCGGCAAGCGCGCTGCAGGCCTGCGGCTATGAGCCGGAGTTGATCTCGAGCGGCGGCGCGTCCGACGCGAACGCCCTGATCGCCAGGGGCCTTCCGGTCGTCAACCTCGCCAACGGCACCGAACACAACCACGAGCCCGGAGAGCGAGTCAGTGTCAGCGCGCTGGAGGGTATGCTCGACGTCGCCATGACGCTGCTCCAGACGGCGAGCGCGCACGCATCCAACGACGCGCGATAGCGTCACTGCACCATGCCAGCGAGCCTGAAGCTGCGTCGCGCCACCGTCGTCCAAGCCGAGCCCGTCGACGGACCCGAGCAGAGCCTCACGATAGACCTGGAGGGGCAGCGACGAGCGGCTATCTGCGATGTCACGCTACTCGCTCACTGCGAGGCAGGCGACGAGGTTGTCGTCAACGTCCAGGGATTGGATTTGGGTCTGGGCTCGGGTGGCTTTGACGTCGTGCACGTGAATCTCACCCGCGGCCTTCAGGGGCGCGGCGTGGATGGCGCACACGTCATGAAGCTCCCCTACACCAGCCTGCAGCATGCGGTGCTGCCAGTGGACGGCCCTGATCTCCAACTGCCCTTCGCGCAGCCGATCGCTGTGGCCGCCCTGCACGGTCAGCTGCCGGCTGTTGCCTGGGCTTTCGCCCAATGCGCGCCTGGACTCTCGCTCGGGTATGTGCACACGCCGGGCGGCGCGCTCGTGGGCGGGCACTCTCGCGTCGTGCGCAAGCTGCGCGAGCGAGGCCTGCTCGCGGGATGCGTGAGCGCCGGGGCGGCCTTCGGGGGCGAGCAGGAGGCGATTACGACAGCGGGGGCGTTGCATCACGGCCTATGCGAGCTTGGCTGGGACGCGGCGGTGTGCGGGCCGGGGCCCGGGATAGTGGGCTCCGCTTCAGCGCTCGGGCACGGCGGGATGCAGGCACTCGATTCGGCTCACGTCGCGCTCGCGCTCGGCGCGCCCACCGTGTTGGTGGCGCGGGCATCGCTGCGTGACCCACGACCGCGACACCACGGGATCTCCCACCACACGCTCACGGTGCTTGACCTGCTGCTCGCGCCTGTTGTGATCGCTTTGCCGTCGGCGGGCAGCGACGACGAGGAGAAAGAGCTAGTTGTCCCAGCCGAGACGACTGCACGCCACGACTGGCGGCGCGTGCCTGTGGATCTTGCCGGCTATCGAGATAGCGGGCTGCCGACTGTCAACATGGGCCGCACGCTGCAGGAGGATCCTGTTTTCTTCGGCACCTCGCTCGCCGCCGGCGCGGTCCTCGCTGACCTGGCCGATGTAGACGACGGCGAGGCGCCATGAGGGGAGAGGATACGTTCACGCCGATCGGCGGCGAAAGCGTCTTCGCGGGACGAATCCTCGACGTGAGGGTCGAGCGTTTCCGGCACGCAGACGGGGAGGAGGTCAGCCGCGAGATCGTGCGCCACCAGGGCGCGGTCGGGATCCTCGCTCACGACCAGGAGCATGTTTGGCTGGTGCGCCAGCCGCGTGAGGCGGTCGGCGAGCAGGCGTTGCTCGAGATCCCCGCGGGACGCCTGGACGTCGATGGGGAGGCGCCCCTGCAGACCGCCAGACGAGAGCTCGCGGAGGAGATATCGCTTGCCGCCAGGCGCTTTGAGCACATCCTCACCTATTACTCAAGTCCAGGTTTCACCGACGAGCGGGTGTACCTGTTCCTCGCGACCGACCTCTACGAGCAGCACCTGCCCAGCGAGGAGAATGAGCGAATCGAGGTCGTCCGCTGGCCGCTGGATCGACTGGAGCAGGCGCTCGCCGAGTGCCTGGACTCGAAGACGATCATCGCGCTGCAGTGGCTGCAGCTCCACAGGCCGCGCTAGGGAGCAAGGATTCCCGGCTGGCGGGACGAACCCCTCAGGAAGTGAGTTCCGCGCAGAGCACACCCTCATCAGCTGAGCGCCTGCGGTCTGACTTTCTCGCCTATCTCGAGCTCGAGCGTGGGTTGTCGCGCAACACACTTGCGGCTTACCGCTCGGATCTGTTGCAGTTCGCGAGCTTCATGGCGGACCGCGGTCGCGATGTCCTAGAGGCTTCGCACAGCGACCTCGCCGCCTTCCTCGCCAAGCTCGCCAGCGGCGGTGAGGATGGTCGCTCGGTGTCTGCCGCCACGCTCGGGCGCAAGGTCGCGTGCCTGCGCTCGTTCTACAGGCATCTGCGCCGCGAGGAGCTGATCGGTCACGACCCTGCCGCCGACCTGCGTGGACCGCGCAAGACACAGCGCCTGCCGAAGGTCCTCTCCCGGGACGAGGTGATGAGGCTGCTCGAGCAGCCCTCCGGCACAGACCCCGGCGCGTTGCGTGACCGTGCGCTGGTGGAGCTGATGTACGCGTGCGGGCTGCGGGCCTCTGAGGCGGTGGATCTCGACGTCGCCGACATCGACCTCGAGGAGGGGCTGCTCAGAGCCCGCGGCAAGGGGTCTAAGGAGCGGCTCGTCCCGGTGGGCCGTCATGCACTGGCGGCCGTCGATACCTACCTGCGGCGAGGGCGCCCGTTGCTTGTGGGAAATCAGGCCCACTCGCGTCTTTTCGTCAACCGCCGGGGTGGAGCCCTGACCCGCCAGGGCTTGTACAAGATCATCCAGGGGTATGCCCGCCGCGCCGGGCTGCAAGAGAAGATGAGCCCCCATACGTTGCGGCACACGTTCGCGACGCACCTGCTCGCGGGCGGCTGCGACCTGCGCTCGCTGCAGGAGATGCTCGGGCACACCGATCTCGCCACCACCCAGATCTACACTCACCTGTCCGCAGACCGGGTGAAGGAGACGTACTTCAGCGCCCACCCGCGCGCGCAGCGCAAGCGGTAGCTGCCCGCCTGAGGACCTTCCTTCGTAAGCTAGGGCGCGATGCCTGAGCTTCCCGAGGTCGAGACTATTCGCCGGCAGCTAGCCCCGCTGGTGCAAGGCATGCGGCTCGAGCGCGTTGAGATCCTCGACTCGCGCTGGTCGCATCCGCTCGCGCCGCACGAACTCAAAGACGCGCTCGTCGGCCGCCGCGTGCAGCACCTGGACCGCAGGGGCAAGTACCTGCTGTGGGGTTTCAGCGACGAGGTTTACCTCGCACAGCACCTGCGCATGACCGGTGCGGTGCTGTGCGAACCAACGCCCGAGCCGAGCCATGTGCGGGTGCGCCTAGAACTGAGTGGCGCTATGAACAGCTCGCGGCGCAAGCGCGCAAGGCGACACCTGGTCATCGTCGATCCGCGACGCTTCGGTACCGGTCAGCTAATACTCGGCGACGAGGCGCTGGAGAGCTTCTTCTCCGAACGCCTGGGGTACGAGCCGCTGCACGAGGAGTTCACGCCCCAGCACCTGCGGGCACTGACGCGCGGACGCACAACCCCGATCAAGGCGCTGCTGCTTGATCAGCGACGCATAGCCGGCGTCGGCAACATCTACGCCGATGAGGCGCTGTTCAGGGCAGGGATCCACCCGCTCAGGCCCGCGGGGCGTCTCACCAGCGACCAAGTGCGCAGGCTGCGCGAGGGCGTCATCGACGCGCTCGAGGCCGGGATCGAGGCGAAGGGCGCGACCATCGACGACTTCCGTCACGTGGATGGCTTCAAGGGATCCTTTCAAAACCAGTTTCTCGTCCACCGCCGTGCCGGCGAGTCGTGCCCCAACTGCGCCTCACAGATAGTCAAGCTGGTCGTCGCCGGACGCGGTACCTATGTGTGCGAGCGCTGTCAGCGAAAGCCGCGCAAAGCTCGCAAACCGCCGACGCCGCGCTCGTGAGCGACGCCCAGCAGGCCATCGCGCGCCGCCTCGCTCGTCAAGCCCGCGCATGCGAACGGGTCGGTTCCCCGCTGTATGCGACCATGCTCGAGCGCTTGGCCGATGACACCGAGGCCGGCGGCGTCGGCTGGCTGGTTCTGCGCGGGCATGAGCACGACCCGCCGGGTTCCGCGCTCGGGCTGCGGCTGATGGGCGCCGTCCACAGGCTCGCGTTGAACGGCGAGCTCAAAGACCTGGCCATGCACTACCCCTCTACGGGCGGCGACGGTGACCGGGAGGCGGCCTGGCGGTGCCTGCGAGAGGCCTTGCGCGAGCACGCACCCAGGCTGCGCGAGCTCGCGAGCTCGCCTGTGCAGACCAACGAGGTGGGCCGCTCGGCCGCGCTGATAGGGGGCTTTTTGACGGTCGCACAGCTCACCGGGATGCCTCTGCGAGTGCTCGAGGTCGGTGCCAGCGCCGGCCTGAACCTCCTGTTTGACCGTTACTTCTACGCGAGTGAGCGCTCGAGCTGGGGCTCGGCGGACTCTGCCGTGCGCCTCGAAGGTGCCTACGTCGGCGATCCGCCGTTTGATGCAGACCTGACGGTGGTGCAGCGACTCGGCTGCGACCTGCGTGCGCTTGACCCAGCCGACGCCGAGGACCGATTGACCCTGCGCTCCTATGTGTGGCCCGACCAGGCGCTACGCCTGAACAGGCTCGATGAGGCTCTTCAGATCGCGGCGAGCCTGCCGGTGGGAGTCGAGCGCGCTGATGCAGCGGACTGGCTAGAACGCCGCCTGGCACAGCAACCCGCGGGCGTGGCGAGCGTGGTGTTTCACTCGATCTTCTCGCAGTACCTGGCCGCCGAGGATCGCCTACGGATGGCGCGGCTGCTCGCGGACGCCGGTGGGCGAGCCACCCCGAAGGCACCGTTTGCCTGGCTGCGGATGGAGCCCGAGCCTCTCACAGGCGCGCACGCCGAGGTGCGACTGACGCTGTGGCCGGGCGGCACAGAGAAGCTGCTCGCCACAAGCGGCTACCACGGTGATCGGGTCCGGTGGCTGTGAACGGTGCCGGTCAGGCCGCCAGCAGTTCGTCCAGCCGGCCGCTTCGCGCGGCAGCGTCTGTCTCGACGAAACCGCCCAGCAGCTCGCCGTCGATCAGAACCTGGGGGAAGGTCATCATCCCGGTGCGGCGGGCGAGCTCGGCGCGCCCCGCGGGATCCTTAGCGAGGTTGATCTCAGAGAACTCGAGCCCTCGTGAGCGCAAAAGCCCCTTCGTGCGGGCGCAATAGGCACAAGGCTCGGTGGTGTAGACGGTTACAGCTGGCATTACTTCATAAAGTATAGCGAGACTGTGCCGCCGCTCACCCTCCTACACTCAAGTCCCTTGGGACCGCTCGAGACAGAGGCGATCGTATTGCGCACAATGCGCTACGGAGAGGCCGACAGGATCATGCACCTGTATACCCCTCACCGTGGACGGGTAAGCGCGATCGCGAAGGGGGTGCGCCGCGCGCGGTCACGCTTCGGGGGGCGACTCGAGCCCTACTTTCGGCTGCAGCTCGACCTCCACGAAGGACGCGGAGAGCTGCTCACCGTCACCGGTGCGCACACCCTCAACGGTCACGCGCGCCTGCGCAGCGACGCCCGCGCGCTGGACTGCGCGGCCCGCGCATGCGACGCGGTGGGTCGGCTGTTCGAGACCTCGGAGCCGCACCCCGGCGTCTTCAATCTCCTTTCACGCAAGCTGCTGCTGCTCAACGAGGAACCGGCCTGCGCGACCCAGGCAGCCACGCTCGCCTTTCGCCTCAAGCTGCTGCTCGCCGCCGGCCTGACACCACAGCTGGCGGCCTGCGCGAACTGCGGTGCCCGCGAGCACCTGGCGGGCTTCTCCGGCGCCGGTGGAGGCGTTGTATGCAACGCTTGCGAGGCAAACTCGTTTCCCCTCAGCGAGGAGGCATACGAGTTCATGGTGCAGTCGCTCGGTCGCCCCCTGCTCGAGGGGCCCGACGCCGACCTCAAGGCGCTCTCGCAGGTCGAGCGAGCGATCTCAGAGACGCTCGAGCACCACGCCCACATAAGACTGATGCCCTCGGTGGCGCGCAGCCGATCAACAGCCGGCGCGCTCTGAGTGTAAGGTGGCGAAATGGACGAGGGTCGCCCGATCTCCTACCAATTGCTCGAGGACGGGGTTCCCGTGCTGGCCAATGACGGCGAGCAGGTCGGGACCGTGGCGGGCGTACTCGCCGACCCCTCAGAGGATGTCTTCCACGGACTATTGATCAAGACCCACGGGCAGGGGATCCGCTTCGTCGAAGCCGCGCTGGTCTCCTCAATCCACGAACACGGCGTGGACCTGCGCATCGACACCGACGCGGCCGCCAGGCTGCCCACGCCCGAGCACCAAGCGCCGGTCTACAGCGAGAACCCAGGCGACCAGGGCAAATGGCACCACTGGGTCCACAAGCTGAGCGGTCGCGACGACTGGGATCGCAACAGCTGACCCGGGCTCCCGCGCCGGCCGCTCTGAGCTGCGGACGCTCGTTCTCGCCGCCGCCGCGGCATTAGCGACCGGGTGCTTCCACGGCCGCCGCCGACGGTGCCACAATCGAGGTATGAGCACTGCTGCAGCCAACGATGTGGTCGCGTCGGCTTTCGCGGCCGACCTCAAGGCGCTTGAGGAGAAGATCCTCTCGCCGCTCGCGGCGCGTTCATATCCTGCCGTCAGGGCGCACGAGGAGCCTGACTGTGCGCTGCGCACCCCCTTCCAACGAGACCGCGACCGGATCGTGCACAGCAAGGCGTTTCGGCGTCTCACGCACAAGACACAGGTGTTTGTCGCACCTGAAGGCGATCACTACCGCACCCGTCTGACGCACACGCTGGAGGTGACAAGCATTTCGCGCACTGTCGCCCGCGCGCTGCGCCTGAACGAGGATCTCACCGAGGCGATCGGGTTGGGCCACGACCTCGGGCATCCGCCGTTCGGTCACATCGGCGAGGAGGTGCTCGACCAGTGCATGCGGGAGAGGTTCGGCAGCGGCTTTCGCCACTACGAGCACTCGCTGCGGATCGTCGACCATTTGGAGCGCGATGGACGCGGACTTAACCTCACCAGACAAGTGCGTGATGGCATCGCCGGACATTCCACCCGCTCGCCGGAACCGCAGACACTCGAGGGCAGGATCGTGCGGATCATCGACAGGGTCGCCTACATAAACCACGACATCGACGACGCGCTACGCGCGGGCCTGCTCAGCGAAGAGCATCTGCCCGCCGAGCCAATTTCGATCCTCGGCGCGAGCGGCTCCGCCAGGATCGACGCGCTCGTGCACGACATGGTCGAGCACTCGATGAGGGCCTCCGACATCGTGCAGGGTCCGGTCGCGGGCCCAGCCATGAGCGCGCTGCGCGACTTCATGTTCGAGCATGTCTATCTCGGGCCGGCGGTGCGCGCCGAGCACGCCCGCATCGGCGGAGTGGTGCGCAGGCTGTTCGAGCACTACGCCGAGCATCCTGAGCTCTTGCCGGGCGGGTCCGACGGCGAGCAGGAGGTGGGGCAGAGGGTCAGCGACTACCTGGCCGGCATGACCGATCGCTACTGCATCAGGGAGTTCACGAACCTCGAAGTGCCGCGTGCGTTCGCCCGTTAGCGCCGTCCGCTGCCATCCAAGTAGTGCTTTTGTCCGCTAGCGGCTAGCGTAGCGAGGATGGCCCTCTACACCAGCGAGTCCCGTGACCGTGTGCGCGACGCAGTCGATTTCGTCGAGCTGGTTTCGGCGCGCACCGAGCTGCGTCGCGCCGGCCAGAACCGCTATGAGGGGCTCTGCCCGTTTCACGACGAGCGCACACCGTCGTTCGGCATCGACCCGGTGCAGAAGGTCTATCACTGCTTTGGTTGCCAGACCTCGGGCGACCTGTTCACGTTCGTCCAGGAGACCGAGGGCGTGGACTTCCGGGGCGCGCTAGAGCTGCTCGCAGACCGTTACGGCGTGGAGCTCGAGCGTGACGCAGAGGATCCCAAGGAAGCGGAGACTCGCCGCCGACGCGAGCGTCTACTCGAGCTCTTGGGGCGCACCACCACCTACTATGAGCGCGTCCTGTGGGAGTCGGCGGAGGCCAAGGACGCTCGCGAGTACTTGGCCAATCGTGGCCTTCAGGAGGACGTTCTGCGGCGTTTTCGTGTGGGCTACGCCCCCAGCGCCTGGGACCGTGTGCTGCTCGCCTCCCGCCGGGGAGGCTTCTCTGAGCAAGAGCTCTACGCGGTCGGGCTGGCTCAACGCTCACAGCAGAACGGCCGAGCGTATGACCGCTTCAGGAGCCGCATCATGTTCCCGCTGAGCGATGTCCGGGGCAAGGTCCTCGGCTTCGGCGCGCGCGCGATGCGCGCCGAGCAGCGGCCGAAGTACCTCAACACATCCGACAACGACATCTACCACAAGGGTCTTCACCTCTACGGAGCCGATCTCGCCCGGACGCAGGCAGCTAAGACGGGCCAGGTGATCCTCTGCGAGGGCTATACCGATGTGATCGCGCTTCACCAGGCCGGGCTGACCAACACGGTTGGCCTGATGGGCACAGCATTGACCTCCGAGCAGGTCGACGCGCTCGCTCGCCTGGCTCAGACGGTCCTTCTCGCGCTCGACGCCGACAGCGCCGGCCAGGATGCGATGCTCAGGGCCTCATCGCTTGCGGCCAAGCGCAAACTTGAGTTGCGCGTCGTCGAACTGCCACCCGGCACCGATCCCGCCGAATTGGTTGGGCACGGAGGCGCCGAGGCGATGACCACGGCCGTGGAGGCGTCCGTGCAGTTCGTCCGCTTCCGCGTACAACGAGCACTGGAGGCGGGCGACCGCTCGAGCCCCGAAGGGCGCGATCGCATAATCGAGCAACTGCGCCCGGTGCTCGCCGAGCTTCCGCCAAGCGCGATGCGCCTGGATTTGATTCGACTCATCTCCGGAACGCTCGAGCTGCCCGAGACACTCGCGCAAACACTGCTCGCTTCCACCGGCGGCGGCACCCCGGCCGCGGCTACCAGCCGCAGAGTACGCGAGGGTGGGACCGCTCCAAAGCGGTCGGCCGGCGCCCGGGCCAGTGTCCTTTCGCGCCGCGAGGAAACCGAGCGAGCGTTCCTAGCCTTGTGCATCGCGTCCGTCGAGGATGGCGAGCGGTCGCTGGCGGCCCTCGACCTAGAGGAACACTTCACGAGCGACCTGTTGCGCCGGGCGGCCGCCCATCTGCATAAGGGAAACCTGCGCGAGCCGATGAACGAGCTAGGAGACGACCCCGAGCTCACGGCCCTGTTCGCGGAGCTCTTGGTACAGGCGCGCCGCGAACCAGCCAGCGCGACGATGCTCGAGGTGCAAGGCCATCAGCTCGAGCTGGCGCGCATCGACCGGCAAATCCAGGCTGCCCGAGCCCAGGGCACCGGCGACGTTAGCGAGCTCGCCACGCGCCGCGGAGAGGTAAAGAGGGCTTTTGACCATGCCCAGGAACGAGCGCTTCAGGAGACGGGAGCTTAATCGCCTCGCCCGCAGCAGGGCGGACCACGTCACGAACATATGTCTTTACTCGATTTGAGTGGTTATGTGTGGCTGTAGGGGTACGGATGAAAGTCAAGTCCTCCTGGCGTGCTGGGTGGGTTCGTGCAACGGCTTGTGTTGGGTGCCGGTGACGACGAGCTAAAGCGCAGGTTTTTGGGCTGGGGCCTGCCACGTTGCTTGCCGTCTTGACGGTGTTGAAGGTGCGCGCCCACGTGTCGCGCCGGCGCCCGTTTTTCTGGGCCCACTCGCTTTCCAGTCAGTGATCAGCCGCCGGTACAAGCTGGTCGAACCAGCGCCCCTTTCACATGGAAAAACAGCGAGTGGACGTCATTGGGGTCATCGTGGGATAGGAACACATGTTCGCTTTTCTGTCCGCCTGGTTGTAGAGAATGTCTACGTGGATCGTGTGTCGCTGGAGCAAATGTTGGATCAAGGAGTTTCCCTGGAAGAGATCGGCAAGCGCTTTGGGTTGCACGAATCAACGGTGAGCTACTGGGTCAAGAAGCACGGCCTAGAGGCGGCATTTCGCAATAAGCACGCCGCGAAGGGCGGCCTGCGCCAAGACGACCTAGAACAAATGATCGAGGCGGGTCGGACTATTGCTGAGCTAGCGCAGGCCACGCAACGCAGCAAGGCGACGGTGCGATATTGGATGAGGAGGTACGGACTACGGACTGTCAACACGCGCGGACGTCGAGCGTCTAAGCAGGTGCGTTACGCAAAGGAAGCGGGGCGCGTCGAACTCACGATGATCTGCCCCAAACACGGAGAGACGCAGTTCGTAATCGATGGGCGGGG
>JANWLE010000090.1 GCA_025451035.1 Solirubrobacteraceae bacterium | reverse complement strand
TGAGCACGCTCGGGCTCCTCGCCGAGCTCGGCGTCGACCACGCCCAGGGCTATTGCGTCGGCAGGCCAGAGCCCGCCGAGACGGTCCTCTGCTAGCGACCCTTGCGGCTGTGCTTGGCCCTGTGCTTTTTGTGCTTGAGGTGGCCCTTGTGCTTGTTGTGCTTCTTGGGCTTGCGCTTGCTGTGCTTGGCCTTCGCCTTGTGCTTTTTGTGCCCGGCGGGCTTTTTGTGCTTGTGGGAAGAGCCCGCGGACCCATTTTTCTGGCCGCTCGAGGAGCCCGAGGACCCGGATGAGCTGCTCTTGCGTGCTTTGCGCATCAAAAGCGGCGGCGGCGGATCCTCTTCAAAGTGCTGTTTGACGCGTTCGGCGCTCAACGCGTGGCTGTAGTAGGCGGCCTCGTCGATGTAGCCGCGCGCCCACGGTGCGAGCGTGCCGTAGCCGACGTAGAAGGTGGCCGAGCCCGACGGCGCCTGCGTGCTGGTGGCGTGCGCGACCTCCCTGCCGTCGACATACAGGACCGCGGTGTTTGTTTTGCCGTCCCAGGTGCCGAGGACCTGGTGGAATTTTTCTGCTTCGCCATGCAGGTAGGCGACGTCTTCTGCTTCTTCGTCGACGAGCTGCAGGTGGACTTCGTTTGAGTCCGGCACGAACGTGTACTGGCCCGCTTCGTTGATGTAGAGCGCGCCCGAGGCGCCCTGCTGCATGATCATCATCGCTTTGCCGTCGGTTGGGCGGACCCACGCCTCCATCGAGTAGGCGCCTTTGGGCGCTTCGATGCCGTTGACGAACGCGTACTGGTCTTCGCCGACGAAGTAGGCCGCGGTGACACCTTCACCGGAAACGCCGAGCTGCGCGCTGCCGCCCCCGCCGTTCTTGTATTCGCCGGGGTGTTCGCCCATCACGTCGCTCATTTCGGTGGTGTCCCCGGCGTCGCCAAGACGCCAGTAGCCCAGCGGTTCGTCCTCGAGCACCGCCAACTCATAGCCCGAGCCGCCTTCGCAGTACCACCAGTCGTGCACGCCGGAGGGGCATTTAAGCTGTTCGACCTGACCTCCTGCCCCCTGTTTTGCCTGGCTGAGCGCCGGCGCAAGCAGCGAGCAGGCCGCGAATACCGTGATCAGTGCAACTAGTCGCTTCATGGGAGTCGTCGTCCTTTCGTCATCCCCCGGACGACAGTCACATGCGCTCCCCTGAAGCGAGCAGGGGCGACGTTGGCGCGCGCAACTCTGCGCCAAACCCCCATTTGACTGACGCGCACCCGGCTTCCGTGCAGGTCGAAAAGCTGTGCATAGCTCTCCATCGCGGCGCAAACCTTACATAAAGACGGGGAGGTTTGCACACTTATACGGAGCATTCGCTGCCCCCCGGGCGGAGCAGCACAGCGAGGGGCTTTGCCACATTGTCCTTCGGGGGCCGCGATTCCTAGCCACGCTGTCGTGGAAACGGGCTTTGCCGGGCTTTAGCTTGCTCTCTCGTAAGGAAGCGGCACCACACCAAGTGAGGTGCGGGGGGCTGGCTTTCCATAAACGCTCACGGATGAACGTAGAAGTCATGCCCCCAATCACAGCGGAGAACTCAGCACCGCCCGTCGCGTCGCGACGGGCGGTTCTCCGTCCCTCGGGCCGCCGCCGAGCGAGCCGCCTCAGCCCGCTGGTCACGCCGCCGCCGACGCCGCTCGCCCCGCACGCCAGCGAGGCAGAGCACAAGCTCGAGAGCTTTGTCGCGAGCGACAACAGGCCCGCCACCACCGTTGCACCCGAGGCACCCGCAGCACCCGAGCGCGAGGACCACGGCGAGCGGCTAGCGCTCGCGGCCAAGGGGGGCCGCGCGCAACTGCTGCCGCTCGCCTCCTCGCGAGGCATCACGCAAGGCCGACGGGTCACCGCTCCCGCACCGCACACGCCGGAGAGCACACTCGGCGGTGGCGTCTCTCGCTCTCGCCCCCGCGCGCCACTCGCCCCCGCTCCGCGCAAGCCCGCGCGAGAGGCCCAGCAGCAGGACCAGGAGAACAGCGCTCACACCCGCCTCGCGCGGGCCGCGGTCGGCGCGCGGGCCCTACCCGCGATCGGCGGGACGGTCGCCGCGGGCGGGCTCGGCGCGCTGACGGTCCGCTCGCCGCTCGCGGCGGGGCGCATACCGCTTGAAGCCGTCACCGGCGCGGCCGGTATCCCCCGCCTGCGCCGGCGCGTCTACTCGCGCGAGCGTCCCTTCCACAGCACCTGGCGGTGCGTGGCGATCGGGCTGTTCTCACTGGCGGCACTGGGATTGCTCGCCGCCTATCTGACGATCCCCACCCCCACCCACGCCAGGAGCTCGAGCGCCACGATGACGCTCGCCTACAGCCTGATCACCGCCGCCACGATCCTGATCACCGTCTACTTCCTGGCGCTGTACATAGCCGGCCTGTTGCGCTCGCACCGCACCGTCCCGCACGCCGTCAGCGAGACCGACAGCCCGCTGTATGTGCTGGTCACGCCCGCCCACAACGAGGCTGTCGTGATCGCCGAGACCGTGCGCTGCATGCTGCGGCTGCGCGGACGCTTCTTGGTGATGATCGTCAACGACGGCTCGGCCGACGGCACCGGCGAGATCGCGCGCGCCGCCGGCGAGGGCGACGAGCGCCTGATCGTGCTCGACCGCTCCCCCGAGGAAGCGGGCCAGGGCAAGGGCGAGGTGCTGAACGCCGCCTACCGCGAGATCTGCCGCATGGTCCGCCACGGCGACGAGCGTCTCGGCGGCGCCGGCGAGGACGATGTGATCCTCTGCATCGTCGACGCCGACGGCTGGCTGCGCGGCGACGCGCTGCAGGCCGTCGCCCCCTACTTCTCAGAGCCACAGGTCGCCGCCGTGCAGGTGCCGGTGCGCATGTACAACGCGCGGCGCGGCTTCCTCGCGTGCATGCAGGACATCGAGTTCATCGGCTTCTCGGTGCTGATCCAGGGCGGCCGCGACCGTCTCGGCAGCGCGCTGCTCGGCGGCAACGGCCAGTTCGTGCGCCTGAGCGCGCTGCGCACGCTCGGCGACGTGCCGTGGACGCGCGCACTGACGGAGGACCTCGACATCGGCCTGCGCCTGGCACGGGCGGGCTTCGTCAACCGCGTGTGCGTCGAGACGTGCGTGGCGCAACAGGCCGTGACCCGCCCCCGCGCGCTGCTTCGCCAGCGCACCCGCTGGGTGCAGGGCCACTACAGCTGCTGGTCGCACCTGCCGGCACTGTGGCGCACCCGCGGCATCCGCCTGCTGACCCGCATCGACCTGTCGCTGCATCTGCTGCTGGCGAGCACGATCCTGATCGTCACCGCCCAGGCGCTGATGGGCCTCGGCGGCTTCCTCGGCGTGCTGCCGCTCGGGCACATCCCGCTGGCGAGCCTGCTCGGCAACGACACCGCCTACCGCGCGTGCGTGCTCGCCGCCGCCTGCGGGCCGCTGGGGATGCTCGGCGTCGCCTACCAGCGCGCCGCGATCGACTATCAGGCGTCGCTGCGCCGGCGGCTGCCGTGGTGGTCGCTGCCGGGCGTGTTCATGCTGTTCACCTTCTATGTCTACTTCTGGGGGCTGCCCTCGACGTTCCGCGCGTTCGTGCGGATCGCGCTGCGCCGCGGCTCCTGGGCCAAGACCGCGCGCGAGCCGCTCGAGCACGAGCAGGCCTCCTCCTTCGAGCAGCGGGCGGTGGCGGCGTAATGAACTTCTTCGGGCTGGAATACCCGCCGTTCTCAAGCGACGGCGTGCAGGGCGCGCAGCCCGCGCGCAAGACCGTGATGGTCGTGTTCGGCACGCGCCCGGAGGCGATCAAGCTAGCGCCGGTGATCGAGCGCCTGGAGCGCAACGACGGCCTACGCGTGATGACCGTGCTGACCGGCCAGCACCGCGAGATCGTCCACCAGATGCTGCCGCTGCTCGGCATCGAGCCGGCGCTCGACCTGGAGCTGATGCGCCCCAACCAGAACCTCTCGGAGTTCGCCGGCCGGGCGCTGACCGCGCTCGCCCCGGTGCTGGCCGAGCACCAGCCGGACGCGGTCGTCGTACAGGGCGACACCACCACCGCGTTCGTCGCGGGGATGGCGGCCTTCCACGAGCAAATCCCGGTCGCGCACGTCGAGGCGGGATTGCGCACCGACGACCCGATGAGCCCCTTCCCGGAGGAGGTCAACCGCCGTCTGCTGTCGGTGCTCGCGCACTGGCATTTCGCACCGACCGCGGCCGCCGCCGCGAATCTGCTGCGCGAGCGCGTCTCGCTGCAGGACATCATCGTCAGCGGCAACACCTCCGTGGACTCGGTGCTCGCGATCGCCCGCACCGAGCCGCCCGCGGAGGTCCGTGCGCGGATCCCCGAGCGGACCGCCGCGACGCGCCTGCTGGTGACGATGCACCGCCGCGAGACACAGGGCTCAGAGCAGCGCGCGCTGTGCCGCATGCTCGCCGAGCTCGCGTACGAGCGCGACATCGAGGTGCTGTTCCCGATGCACATGAACCCGCGGGTGCGCGAGAGCGTGCAGGCGGAGCTCTCGGGGCACCCGTCGGTGCACCTGCTCGAGCCCGCCGACTACGTCACCTTCGTGCACCTGCTGCGCAGCGCCGACATTGTCGCCACCGACTCCGGCGGCATCCAGGAGGAGGCGCCCGCCCTGGACATCCCGGTGCTGGTGATGCGCGAGACGACCGAGCGCCCCGAGGGCGTCGAAGCCGGCTGCTCGCAGCTGTGCGGCACCGACCCCGAGCAGGTGCGCGCCGCGATCGAGGAGCTGCTCGACGACAGCGAGCTGTATGCGAGCATGGCCAGCGCGCCGAACCCCTACGGCGACGGCGCCGCGTCGGTGCGGATCGCCGACCGTCTCGCCGCGGACCTCCTGCACAACGCCGAGAACGAGCTGCCGCTGCCGGTAGCGACCGTCGCGCGCGGACGCACGCTCAGCACGAGGGCGCCCGCGCTCGCGTGGCCGGCCGCCCTGAGCGGTCCCTTCGAGCGAGACTGAGAAGGATTAGGCGACGATGCGCCTAGCGTCCACCGAGGTGCAGCGCACCGTAGAGCGCTTCGGCGTCCTCGCTGTAGAGGCCGACGCTGCCCTGCAGGTACGGCCGCTCACTGTCGGTGAAGCTCACCAGCGGCGCGCCGTCGGCGGACACGATAAGGCGCGCGCCTTCCTGGGCGACCGTCACGGTGTGCCATGCGCCGGCGGCGAAACGCGGCCTTTCGCCCGTCGCGAGGAAACGCTGGGAGCCGGGGTAGGCGGGGTCCTCCTTGCCGAGCTCCCAGCCGTTGGGCTTCAGCGCCACGTAGTAGAAGTGGCTTTTGTCGGTGAAATCCCACAGCACCCAGCCGACCTCCCACGGGTTGGCGCTGGGGGTGCGCAGCTGGCGCACGGTGCGCACGCGCAGCGCCAGGCGCAGGTCGCGGTAGCTGCGGGTCGAGAGGCTGAGCGCGCTGAACGTCTCGCTCGCGGCGCGGGCGCGCCCGGCGGGGCGCAGCAGATAGGAGGAGCCGTCGGGGCGCGCGAGCGTCCCATAGATCGCCCTCCAGCGGTTGGCGGGGGTGCCGCAGCCGGCGAGCGCCGCCGCGAGCGTCAGCGTGAGCGTGGCGACGAGAGCGAGGCGGTGGTTGACTGTGGTGCGCACTTCCTAGAGAGCTTACGTGGGAGGGCAGGGGAGATTTCGCGTTTGAGGCACCTCAGCTTGGCGGGCCGCTCCCGCGCCGCGGGCGCCGTTGCG
>JANWLE010000089.1 GCA_025451035.1 Solirubrobacteraceae bacterium | reverse complement strand
GATGGCTGTCGGCGGCGGGCTAGTGGCGCTCAACCTTTCTGCATCCAAGGGGGGTTTAACGGAGTGGCATGATCAATTTCAAACAAGACCCGGGGAATGGCGCCTGCCGACCTAGCGCGCGAACACAGGCAGGGCGTGAGCGCTTCGCGGCTAGCCCCAACAGGAGGACAGGTGCAGTTGAGCTAACCGTTCACTGCTACCTCATCGCAGTCGGCTTGCGACCGCCGAGAGCACGCGGTCGTGTGTTTTGCGGGCTTGATCAAGCGCGGCGACAGCAGCGTGTCGCGACCTGCATGGTCGACCAACGACACATCACATACCGAAAAGGAGAGAGGTCATGATCAGACAGGCCAAGATGGGGCTGGCGCGGCGCTGGTTTGTCGCTGTCGCGGCTGTCAGCACAACTGCGCTGGGGATCCTCGCGTATGACAGCGGCGCCCAAGCGGCGCTGGGCTCAAGCGACCAGGTGGCTGCGGCGGAAGAAATCTGCAGGATTGAAGTAGCGAGGTCTGACGAAACCGCCGAACAGCTGTTTCCGCTGCAACGGACCCAGGCTCAGGGCCGTACCTCGCGTAAGCACTCACGCAAAAAGGGCAAGAAGCGCCATACGCATGGGCGGCGGTCAGCCGCGTCCCATGGGGAACTGCAGGTCGTCCTTGCCGATACGAGCGGCCCTTACACGCTGGTGTTCTTGACGGACGGCAGCACCGACTCGGATTGCCTGATGGGACCGGAATCTCCCCGCCCGTCGAGCATCGGTGGGGATTCGCCGAGCGCGCTCACGGTCAATGTCCCAGCCAACCAGATCGGAGCCCTCTCGTTCGGATTCTCGCGAGCCCACGACGAAAAGCCGTTCATGTACGCCGCGGGCCGCGTAGGCTCGGGCGTCACGGCTATCCGGTTCGTGCTTGAAAGCGGCAAGCACGTCTCGGCAGCCATCGCGGAAGGCTGGTTCCTTGCCTTCTGGCCTGACTTGCAGCCGGTCGTCGCGGCAGAAGTCGTCACCGCTGGCGGCACGAGCACACAGCGGTTGCGCGATCCGGTTCTCGGCAAATAGCGCTAAACCAGTCGGTCGCGCTCGGGGACATGCCGAGGTCCCCGAGCGCTACGCGTATCACCGGAAGTGAGCAGATAGCCGGTCGCCTTGTATGCCTCGTGGCCCAACGGGCGGTGGCGACCATGAGCCCACGCAACCTTCTGGAGCATCTAGCAGGTTAAGTGGTGCAGATGAACAGCGAGAGCGAAGAGGGCGCGGGATAGTGGATTTCCTGCGCAGCGGCCAGACGCGAGCGGAGTTCGAACGCTTTGTTGCACGGCATGGAAAGCATCTGCTTCGAACGGGTTATCTCGTTACCTGGGATCTCGCCGAGGCGGAGGACCTGGTGCAAGAGTGCCTGCTGCGCGTCGCCCGGCGCTGGCCCAAGGTACGCCGTATGGCCCGCCCAGAGGAGTACGCTCGCCGCATCCTGGTCAACCTTGCGCTGGACGGCTCACGGCGGCGTGCCCGGCGCAGACTCGAGCTCGAAGACGCCCAAGGCCGGTCACTGGATCCGCTGCCAGACACAAGGTCGCTGGGCCAGTTCACCGAGCTTGAGACGCGTAGCGAGTTGTTCGCGGCGTTGGGCTCACTACCCCAACGTCAACGGATCGTGCTCGTGCTGCGTTACTTCGCCGATCTCTCCGAGGCTCAGGCCGCGGAGGCGCTCGGCTGTTCGGTCGGTACTGTCAAGAGCACAGCCTCACGCGCGCTCGACCGTTTGCGCGAAGCGATGGCCACGCCCGCCGCGGAGCGCGGACAAGACGACCCACCGTCAGGTTTCGCGGGTGAGACCGGGAGCGAAGATTCATGAGCGAGCATCTCGAGAGACAGCTCCGAGAAGCGTTTGAGCAGCGCGCCACAGCTCTACCACCAGACGCGTATGAGCGCCTGCAGGACACCGACTACCGTCCGAGATCACCCCTTCACCGCGTCGGGATGGGGCTCGCCGGGCTGGCCGCTTTGATCGCCGCAGCTGCGGTATCGCTCTCGATCATCGGATTTGGCGGAGGAGGCACCCAGCGCGCCTTCGCGGGCTGGGTGCCCGTGCCGAGTGCGGCCGCATCCGGCCAAACGCCGGCAGCCGAAGCCGTGTGTAGGACGACGGTGAGTAAGCAACCCCAACTGCCACCGCTTACCAAGCCCGGGCCGCTGCGTGTGCTGCTCGCCGATACGCGCGGCCCCTACACGATGGTGTTGGTGACTGACGGGAACACTGACTCCAACTGCCTGGTGGGACCGTGGCCCTCGCCCTCAACGATGGGCGTAAGCGGCTCTTCGCCGAGCGCCATAACGATCAAAGTGTCGCCCGACCAGATCGGCGCATTCTCGATTGGCTTCACGCGGGCCGAGAACGAACAGCCGTTCACGTATACCGAGGGCCGCGTCGGCTCGGTCGTCAGCGCCGTGCGGTTCGTGCTCGCCAACGGAAAGCGGGTGTCGGCGACCATCGGCAAAGGCTGGTATCTCGCCTGGTGGCCCGCCCAACGCGCGCTCGCCATCGAAGTCGTCGCCTCCGGTCATACGACCGTGCACCAACTCAAGCGGCCGAGGAGCTAGCCAACGACCAGTCGAGGTCGCCTTTGGACGGAGGAATGCCGGACCCATGTCATATGTCTCTCACCCGGACGCTGGATCGCGCAGGACGCCGCGGAGCTCGGCGACAGCCTCGGCTTGCTTGTCCTGGACGGCCTGCTCATCCGCCGTGTCGGGATCGACAAACGGTTCGGTGCCGAGTTGCTGGGAGAGGGCGACTTGCTGCGCCCATGGCATGGCGAAGATGAGTCGCCGACTCTCCCACTGACAACCGGCCGGAGAGTTCTGCAACCAACCCGCGTGGCGGTTCTCGACGAGCGTTTCATGCGTATGCTCGCGCCCTTCCCCCAGGTCATCGGGCGCCTGATGGGCAGAGCAGTCCAGCGCTCGCGCAACCTCGCGGTGAACATGGCGATCGTGCATCAAGCACGTGTCGATGTGCGCCTGCACATGCTGCTGTGGCACCTCGCGGGCCGTTGGGGTCGGGTCCGCCGCGACTGCGTGGTGCTGCCGCTGCGCCTCACCCACTCCGTCCTCGCGGACCTGGTGGCAGCCGGGCGCCCCACGGTCACCAGCGCCTTGGCGCAGCTAGCTAGGCGGGGTTTGGTCGAGACGACCGACGGGGTGTGGTTGCTCACCGGCGAGCCGCCGGGCGAGCTACTGGGATTCGCGCGGGTCCACGTACCCCGCGACTGACCTTCGCGCGCTGGTGCACCCGCGAACCCGAAACCGGCGAGCCGACTTGGTTAACGTCAAAGGCCGAGCGCTACGGTTCTCCGCGATGAGCGACCGCCGCGCTGACCAGAGACGCAACATTGAGCTCAAGGCGCGAGACCCGTCGCCTTCGCGCTCGCTGCGCTGCTGTCAATCGCTGGGAGCCGAGGACCACGGTGAGCTCGAGCAGCGCGACACGTATTTTCATGTCCGTCGAGGCGGCTTGAAGCTGCGCGAGCAGACTCCAGGCTGCGCCCACTTGATCCAGTTCGAACGGGACGATGAGCCGCAGGAGCGCGAAAGCCGCTATTGCCTTATCGAGGTCGATGACGGCGCTGTCACCAGAGCGGCGTTGTCGACTTCGCTTGGGGTGAAGGTGACGGTGTTCAAGCGGCGCCACCTATTCGTCTGGCGGAGCGTTCGCATTCATCTGGACGAGGTCGAGGGTCTGGGCAGCTTCATTGAGCTTGAGGCCGTCGCCCAGCGCGACTCGGACCTTTCCCTGGAGTACGCGCTCGTGCGCGAGCTGCGTGAGGTCTTCGCGATCACCGACGAGCGTCCGGTCGCAGCAGGCTACGCCGCCCAGCTGCTGGCGGACGCATAGACGACACGCGCTCACACACAGGCCACTGGAGCACAGCGGGTGTTGCTCTGCAGCCAGTAGAGTCAAGGCGGCGATGAGCCATTTCGCGGCAGCACTCCAAGGTCGGGCCGTGAACCGCGCTCCAGCCAGCAAGGGTAGAAACGCTGCGGTGGTGACGCTGCCGCTGGCCGGTCTGCTGGTGCTTTGGCTTGCGTGGGCTCCACCCAGCCCTGATCTTGCGGCGGCGGTTTACCGGGCTCACCTAGTGTCGCTCGACGGCTTCACCCTGTGGGACGACAACTGGTACGCCGGTCACTACCTGCCTGCATACAGTCTGCTGTTCCCCGCGCTCACGCTGTTCATCGGCCTACAGGGGACCGGGATCCTGGCCGTCACGCTGTCAACCTTCTGCTTCTCGCGCCTTGCCGCGATGCGGTTCGGCGCACGCGCGACCCGCGCCACCCTGCTGTTCGCGGTGAGCGCCACCGGCGACCTGTTCATCGGGCGCATCACGTTCGCAACCGGTGTGAGCTTCGCGCTGCTGGCGCTCCTCGCCGAGACCAAAAGACGCCATGTGCTGGCGGCGCTCGCCGCGATCGCGTGTGCCGCGGCGAGCCCTGTCGCGGGGCTGTTCCTGGCGCTCGTGGCTGCAGCAGACCTGATCACCCACTACCGGTGGACGCGCGTTGTGCTGCTGGGGGTCCCAGCGCTGACGCTGATCGGCTCGATGGTGGTCCTCTTCCCAGAAGGCGGACAGGAGCCGTTTGGGTTCCTGTCGCTGCTAGCGGCATGTGGGGCAGCGCTCGCGCTGCTGATCCTGCTGCCACGCACCGAGGTCGCGCTGCGCCGCGGGGCATGGCTGTACGTAGGCGTGCTCTGGCTTTGCTACGCCGTACCTTCACCGATGGGCAGCAACTCAGTGCGGCTGGGGGTGCTTTTCGCGCCCGCCATATTCGCGGGCACGATCAACGTCGAGCAGGTCGCGGTGGCCCTCACCGGCCTGCGCCGAAGGCTGGCGGGCAGGCTCGGCGAGCCGCCAGCACTCAACCCCACCGTCGCCAGGATCATTTTCGCGACGATCCTCTTGTGGCTCGTGCTGTGGGAGGTCAACGGGCCGGTCGTCCAGTCACTCGAAGCCTCAGCCGATCCCTCGACACGCGTCTCCTACTACACGCCCGTGATCCGCTTCCTGGAAAGCAAGTCTCACGGGGAACCGATGCGCATTGAGGTTCCGTTCACTAGCTCCCATTGGGATGCGGCTATCCTCGCACGCCGGTTCGCGCTCGCACGTGGCTGGGAGCGCCAGTTGGACACGCGAGATGACGCGCTGTTCTACTCGGGTGAATTGACAGCCAGCTCCTATCACGCATGGCTGTCGAGAACAGCCGTGCGTTTCGTCGCCCTGTCGGACGCTCCGCTGGACTACTCAAGCCGCCAGGAGGCGGGGCTGATCAGAGGCGGTCTGCCCTTCCTACACGAGGTGTTCGCAAGCCGCCATTGGCGGGTGTATGAAGTCGCCGGTGCGATGCCGCTGGCCAGCGGACCTGGGCGGCTGCTGGCGATGGGGGACGACGCCTTCACGCTCTCAGCCACCCACGCGGGCGGCTTCCTGGTGCGTATCCACTACACCCCGTACTGGCAGGTCATCTCAGGCGAAGGCACTATTAGCGAAACCAGCGACGGCTGGACTTACGTCAACTGTCCGCGCCAGGAGAAGCTAACCGTCGAGGCGAGCTTCTCCCTGACCTGGTAAGACGCCGCCGCAGGGGCCAGCTGCCGGGCGCTCACAGCGCGTCTCTGCAGAACGGCTAAGCCTCGTTTGCGCTCGCGCGGGACGCTAGCGTATAGGCGGCCTTACCGTCTCGGTCCACCTTGACAATGGCGTCGTCTTCCAGCAGGCGGCGCACACTTGAGCGGATCTCGCGGGCGCTGATCGCGGTGACCATCACAAGCTCGCTGACCGTGTGTGAACCGTGGTCGAGCGCGTCGAGCACGGCCTGCCCGGCCGCGCTGAGTCCCCTGCGGCGCGGATTTGGGCGCTGCGCCTTGGCGGCCTTCGACGGGCTCGAGGCGGCACGCTTAGTCGCGCCGCGCGCGGATGAGCGTGACCTGCTGCTGGGGCGTCTTGCCGGTGTGCGCAGCGAACCGTCCTGGGCGGCGACGTCAGCGACAGCCGACGGGTCGACGGTTGCGAGCGTCTCAATCGCCGCCTTCAGCCGCTCGTATTCGACGACGAACGGCCTCACCTCGGCGAGGCGGCCCTCGATTTCACTACTGATCTTCCGTATCAGGTCAGAAGCCATGTCAACCCTTCCAGTCCAAGTTTGCGTCGCATTCTGGCAGCGAGGGATCGGGAATGTTTCCCGGTGGGGCTTTCAGGCGCTGTGGCTCAGCTCCCTGACCGGCACCTCACCCCACAGCGACTCGAGCCGGTAGAACCCACGCGTGTCCGGCGTGAATATGTGCACGACAACGTCGAGGTAGTCCATCAGGACCCAGCGTGCCTGCGAGTATCCCTCTACCCGTCTGGGCAACAGCCCGTGCTCGCTCTTCAGGCCAGCCAGGATGCCGTCGTGTATCGCCTTGACCTGGCGCTCGGTGTTACCCGAGCAGATGACGAAATAGTCGGTGTAGCCGAGGACACCTCGGAGATCCAGCTCGATGATGTCGAGCGCCTTCTTGTCCGACGCGTAGCGGGAGATCTCATGCGAGAGCTGGGATGAGTCCATGTCTTGCTTATTTTCCTTTCTCGGAGCCATAGAGCCCATGCTCGGAGATATACGCGGCGATCGGCTCGCCCACAAGATGCGCAACCGGCGAGCCCTCGGCCAGCAGTGCGCGCACCTGCGAGGAGGAGACGTCGACCCTCGGCATCTCTAGAAACCGTATGCGCCCCTCTGTGTGAAGCGGTGCCAGAGCGTCGACCAGCTGCTCGCCGTCAATCCCTGAGCGTTGCGCCACCGCCAGTTCGGCGAGCTCCAAAAGATCTTGCGGTTCACGCCAGCTGCGCAAGGTGCGGGCGATGTCGGCGCCGAGTATAAACGTCAGCTGAGCGTCGGGGTGGCTGCGCTTGATGCCCCTGAGCGTATCGACCGTGTACGACACGCCAGCGTGCTTGAGCTCGCGGTCGCTCACCTCGAGCCCAGGCATACGATCGACCAGCAAACGGCACATCTCGAGCCTGTGCTCGCCGCCCGGGTCGCGCTGGCCGCGCTTGTGTGGCGAGAGGTTGGATGGCATTAGGGTGACGCTGTCCAGTAACAGTTCCGACAGGGCCCGGCGCGCGAGGACCAGGTGGCCGCGGTGCGGCGGGTTGAAGGTGCCTCCGAGGATCCCGAGCCGCGGCTCGCGAGCTCCACTCACGTGCGGACTTGCCCGTCGCCCTCGACGAGGTACTTGAAGGTGCACAGCTCGCGCAGTCCGATCGGTCCGCGCGCGTGCAGCTTCTGCGTCGAGTTGCCTATCTCGGCGCCCATGCCGAACTCGCCGCCGTCGGTAAAGCGGGTGGAGGCGTTGACATACACGCACGCGGCGTCCACGCCGAGCTGGAATGCGCGCGCCGCGTTGGTGTCGGTCGTGACGATCGCCTCTGAATGCCCGGACCCGTAGCGCCCGATGTGCTCGATCGCGTGCCCCACCGAGTCCACCACGCCCACCGCCAGGGTCATCGCGAGGTACTCGGTCGACCAGTCCTCCGCGGTGGCGTCCGTCAGCGGTAGCCCCCCGCCACCGCCGTCAGCGTAGGCGGCGCGCGCACGCTCATCGACCCGCAACTCCACCCCCGCGGCGTGCAGTTCGGGGAGCAGTCGAGCGAGCAGCGGGCTCGCTACATCGGTGTGGACAAGCAGTGTCTCAGCGGCGTTGCACACGCCGGGACGCTGCGTCTTGGCGTTAAGCACGATCTTTCGTGCCTTCTCTAGCTCGGCGGCCGCATCGACGTAGACATGACAGTTGCCGGAGGCGGCGTAGATGACGGGCACGCACGCGACCTCCTCGAGCGCCGCCTTCAGGCCCTCTCCCCCACGCGGGATGATGAGATCCACAGTCTCCTTCTGGGTTGCCAGCTCCGCCAACTCCTCGCGGCCGCCACCGGCGATGAGACCGACACACCCAGCCGGCAGGCCCGCCTGGACCGCGGCGTCTGAGGCAATGGCGGCGAGCGCTGCGTTTGAGTGCGCGGCGATGGTCGAACCGCGCAGCACGATCGCGTTACCCGACTTCAGGCACAGCGCGGCCGCGTCAACCGTCACATTCGGGCGGGCCTCGTACACGACGGCAATGACGCCGAGCGGCACCCTGACCTTGCGAATATCCAGGCCGTTCGGCAACCGGTGGCCGTCAAGCACCTCCCCCACCGGGTCAGGCAGCGCGACAATCTGCCTGACCGCGCCCGCGATTTGGAGGATTCTCTCCTCGTCGAGCAGCAGGCGGTCGAGCAGCGCGTCGCTGAGCTGCGCCTCGCGGCCAGCCTGCATGTCGAGCTCATTGGCTCTCAGGATCTCCTCGCCGCGCTCCGATAGCGCGTCCGCTATCGCGGTGAGCGCGGCGTTCTTGGTGGCTGTGTCGCTAACCGCGAGCTGACGCGAGGCTTGGCGCGCAGACAGGCAGATCTCGGCGACTGATGAGAGTGTGGTGGCCATCTTGTAGCTAAAGGGTACGACAGCTCGCAGCGCATACCAGCCGGGGCGTGACGGCCTACTCGAGCACGAGGTAGTCGCGGTGCACAGCCTCGTCGGTCGCGTGGGGCAGGATCTCGCGAAGGGCTTGCGACTTCAGTCCCTTTACGCGGCGCAACTCCTCGGCTGAGTAGTTACAGACTCCCTTCGCGAGCGGTCGGCCGTCGGCGTGCTCGGATATCTCGACCGCATCCCCGGCGTCGAAGTCGCCGAGCACGTCACGAATGCCCACCGGCAAAAGGCTTCCGCCGTGTTCTTGCACGGCTCTCGCCGCGCCGGCGTCGAGCACGAGCCTGCCATGTGTCGGCTTGGCGTACTTTAGCCACAGCTTGAACGATGAGTGCGGGCTGGCGGCTGGCCGGAAGCTGGTCCCATGCGGCTCGCCGACGAGAACGGCCTCGAGCGGGCCCGCGCGCACGCCATTGCAGATCACGGCCGGTATGCCGGCGGTGACCGCCATCTCCGCGGCCACGACCTTCGAGCGCATACCGCCCGACCCCAGCGGAGAGGTGCCATCGGTGATCCGCAGCATGTCCAGCTCCTCGATGTCGCCGACGTGCGTTATCAGCTTGGCGGAGGGATCGACCCGCGGATCGGCGGTGTGCAGACCGTCGATGTCGGTGAGCAAGATCAGCAGATCGGCCGCGAGGAGGATCGCGACCTGAGCGGCGAGAAAGTCGTTGTCGCCGAATGAGATCTCGTCGGTCGCGGTCGTATCGTTCTCGTTGATCACCGCCACGACCTTCCAGTCGAGCAGCTTGGACAGCGTCTGGCGGGCATTGAGGTATTGGGTGCGGGCGCTCAGGTCGCCAAAAGTGAGCAGCACCTGGGCGCTGGTGACGCCACGCTCCCGTAGCAGCTCGTCATATACGCGGTAGAGCTTGCCCTGACCGATGGCGCTCGCGGCCTGCAGCTCGGATATCGCGCTTGGGCGAGCGGCGAGCTCCATCACGCGCATACCCCTCGCGATAGCGCCGCTGGAGACGACCACGACGTCCTCGCCAGCGCTGTGCAGAGCGGCGACCGTGTCACAGATGCGGGCGAGCACATCCTCGCGCAATTCGCCGCTGTCATCCGCGACGATGCTCGAGCCAAGCTTGATGACGACCCTTCTCATTAGGCAACGCAGCGTAGATGTTTGGCTTGCGCGGTGACGCGAGAGCCAGCGCTCGCTAAGAGGGGACGCCCGGGTCCAACTCGAACACGACGCCTGCTATTTCGATCTCATCGCCAGTTTGAAAGCCCTTGGCTTCGAGCGCCCCGAGCACGCCGATACGCCGCAACCGCCCCTCGAAGTAGGACATCGCGTCCTCGTTGTCGATGTCGTAGCGGGCGAGCAGGCGCTCGACCCCCCGGCCTCTGACCGCGAACCGTCCCGGGGCCGTCTGCTCGACGGTGAAGCCCTCGTGCGCAACGGGTCGATACACCATGTGCTCGACGAGGTCCTGCACGCGTGCCTGGGCGCCCTCGTCGGGACCTGCCGAGCCCTGCGCGGCATGGGCCGGGACGCGCCGCAGCAGCTCCTGTGCGAGCTCGGCGACGCCCGCGCCGGTCGCCGCGGAGGTCGCCAGCACGGGGATGTCTGCGCCGAGGCGACTGGACCATTCCCCCACCCTGGAACTAACCTGCTCTGCCGTCAGGAGATCGGCCTTGCTGAGCACCAGCACGCGGTCCAGGCTCGACAGCCGCTCATCGTGGGCGGCCAGTTCGCGCTCGATGATCTCGTAGTTGTCCACGGGGTCCGCGTGTTCGGGACCGCTCAACTCTGGGGCTATGTCCACGACATGGACGAGCAGCCGCGTGCGCTCGATGTGCGCAAGGAACTCGTGCCCGAGGCCCGCCCCTGAGCTCGCGCCTTCGATCAGGCCCGGGATGTCCGCTATCACCAGCTGGCGTTCCTCGCCTTCAAGCACGCCGAGAATCGGCTCGAGCGTGGTGAACGGGTAACTCGCGACCTTCGGCGCGGCGCGGGTCAGACGCGCCAGCAGCGAGGACTTGCCTGCGTTCGGGAGCCCGACCAGCCCGATGTCAGCTAGCAGCTTCAGGCGCAAGTCGAGCCAGCCCTGCTCGCCGGGCAGCCCCCGCTCGGCAAACCGGGGCGCCTGGCGCGTCGCGGTGGCAAAACGCTTGTTGCCTCGGCCTCCGGAACCGCCGCAAGCGACGACAACCGACTGACCGTCAGCAAGCAGCTCGTAGCGGCGGCCCTCGAGATCCTCCTCTTCGCCGCTGATGAGGGTGCCAGGCGGAACCTTGATCGCGAGGTTCTCGCCGTCCGCCCCGTGGCGCTGAGAGCCGCCTCCGTGCCCGCCACGCCCGGCGGCGTAGCGCGAGCGCCGGCGGAAGCTCTGCAGGTCTCGCAGCGACTCGTCGCAGCTGACTAGGACGTCACCGCCGCGCCCTCCATCGCCGCCGTCGGGGCCGCCGCGCGGCACGTGCGCTTCGCGGCGGAAGCTCGCCGAGCCGTCGCCGCCCTGGCCTGCCTGCACGTGAATCCTGACGTGGTCATAGAGCATCAGCACTCCATCGTGACAGCCCGGAGTGGCGGATGAGCGCCGGATGTGGGTAGATGCAAGGCCGTATCCAACCCACGAGAAAGGTATGTGACGATGAGAAGCCATGGCGAAGACCGCGTGTTCTTGATCACCGGCGCCTCCTCGGGCATCGGCGCGGCCACAGCCCGGCTCGCCGTCGGCGCCGGCTTCAGGCTCGTGCTCGCGGCTCGCTCACTGGATTCCCTGGACACGCTGGCGCGCGAACTCGGCGGCCCCAAGCGGGCTGTGGCGGTCCGCTGCGATGTGACCGAGTGGCAAGACCAGCAGCGGATGGTTCAGATCGCATTGGAGAGCTTCGGCCGGCTCGACGTGGCATTTGCGAACGCCGGCTTCGGAGCGCAGCGCGGGTTCCTCAAGGATTCACCCGAGCACTGGCGCGCGATGGTATTGACAAACGTTTACGGTGCGGCGCTGACGCTGCGGGCGACGATTCCCGCGCTCACCGAGTCCCGCGGACATCTCCTGCTGACCTCGAGTGTCGCGGGACGAAGAGTGATCGCGGGCTCGCTGTACTCGTGCACCAAGTACGCGGTCAGCGCGATGGGCGAGGCTGTCCGCCAGGAGCTGCACGGCAGCGGGGTTCGCGTGACGCTGATCGAGCCGGGTATGACCGACACCCCTTTCTTCGATAGCCGGCCGGCGGACGCCCTCGAGGCCGAGGACATCGCGCGGGCGGTGATCTACGCGGTGTCACAGCCGCCGCACGTCGACGTCAACGAGGTGCTGATCCGCCCCACAGCCCAGCAGGGCTGAGCGGCGATCTCGGGGCGCTAGCTCTCGCTGGCGTCGACCACGCTGACGATGCGCCCGGCGCGGCCGGTCTTGAACTGGACGATCCCAGCGGCACGCGCGTACAGCGTGTCGTCCTTGCCGATGCCGACGCCGGCACCAGGCTTGAAGCGTGTCCCGCGCTGGCGCACGATGATCTCTCCGCCGGTGACGGCCTGGCCGGCGAACGTCTTGACGCCGAGCCGCTGCGCGTTTGAGTCACGGCCATTGCGGCTCGACCCGAGCCCCTTCTTATGAGCCATCCTCGGCCTCCTTGGTCTTCTGCGTGCCGCGTGAGGCAGACGTCTTCGCAGCGGCAGGCTTGGCCTGAGCGGATGCCTGCTCGTCCTTGGCACGTGGAGCCGCGGCGGCTGGCTTGGTGGCCGCCTTGGACGCGGTCTTGGCGGCGCCCATGGAAATGTCGGTCACCTGGATACGGGTCAGCTCCTGACGGTGTCCCGTGCGCCGCTTATAGCCGCGCTTGGGCTTGAACTTGAAGACGCGCAGCTTCTTGCCGCGCTCGTGCGCGAGGATCTTCGCGGTCACCTTCACCTTCTTGAGGCCCGCCTCGTCGAGCACCGTCTCGTCCGAGCGGTACAGGAGGGGCTGCAGCGAGACGCTCGCCCCCTCATTGGCGGCCAGCCGCTCGACCAGCAGCGTCTGGCCGCGCTCCACGCGGTACTGCTTGCCACCGGTCTTGACGATCGCGTACATGTTGATTTGTCCTAAAGCGGAATTTGAGCCTCGCCCGGCGCCCTACTCCGAAGAGCTGGGGGACCTGGCAATGAAACGGCGCCGTCGACCTCTGCGGCCACGACGCCCAGGCTTTGATTGTAGGTCATCCTCCCCAGCTTCGTCCTGTGGAGGCGCGGCGTGGTTGTCGTCGGCGACCTGATCGCTGTCGTTGACAGCGACGACGCTCTTTAGCGCGTCCTCCTCGGGGTCGGAGTCGCTGCTGGTCGGCGAGTCGCTGAGTCCCGCCTCCCGCCGTGTGCGGGAGTCCTCGGTGTCAGCTGGGACGCGCCGGCGACGGCGCTGGGAGCGTCCGCGGCGCTCTTTGGCGACGGACGGGGACGTGCCCTCCTTGTGCGGGGCGGGTTGGATCACCTCCCCGTTCTCGTCCAGCAGTAGCGCGCTGGCGGCGGTACGCCCAACCTGCTCGACGCGCACCATCCGCTTCTCACCGACACGTGCGGCGGCGCCAGCGATCGAGATGATGTAGCCATCGATCTTGGCGACCGCAGCGTCGACGTCATACATGTGCGGCTCGATGATCTCGACCAGGACCTCATCGCCCTCGTGGAATGGCAGGGCGCGCTCCCTGACTTCCTCGTCGCTGCCCATGAATGTCACCGCGAAGTGGTCGAGCGCAAGTCCTTCTGAGCCCTCGAAATGAAAGAACTTTCCTGTCTGCGCCTCTAGCGCGTGCAGCATCCGCGAGCTGTGCCCGGTGAACTGCTCGGTCACGCGCGGATTGATCTGGACGAGGTACGCCTCTACTTCAGGGTGCTCGGTGGCGACTTCCCGCAGGCGGCGCTCGAATTCGATCGCGATCGTCTCCTCCGAGCGGACGACCCCTTCACCGTCGCACGTGGGGCACGGGCGGCTCATTATCTCGCGCACCCCCTCGGTCACGTTCTGGCGGGTCATCTCGACCAGTCCCAGCTTTGATATCTCGGCGGTGAACGTCTTGGTGCGGTCTTCGTCCAGTGCCTTGCGCAGCGTGCCCATGACAGCGTCGCGGTTGCGTGCCCGCGCCATGTCGATGAAGTCGATCACGATGATGCCGCCGATGTCCCGCAGCCGCAGCTGGTTGACGACCTCCTCGGCAGCCTCCAGGTTGGTCTTGGTGATCGTGTCCTCGAGTCCGGAGCCCTTGCCACGGCCGATGAACGAGCCCGAGTTGACGTCGATGACGGTAAGCGCCTCGGCGTAGTCGATCATCAGATAGCCGCCGGAGGGCAAGTCCACGCGGCGTGCGAGAACTCCCTCGATCGCCTCGTTGACCTTGTAGGCGTCGAACAGCTGGGTCGGCTCGGACCACAGCTCGACGCGCTCGGCAAGCTCAGGGGCGGTACGCAAGAAAAACGAGACCAGGCGGTGCTGCTGGCCCTCGTCGTCGACGATCGCCCGCTCGAAGTGCTCGGAGAAGATGTCGCGCACGACCCGCACCGACAGGTCCGCTTCCTGGAAGACCATTCCTGGGGCAGGTGTCTGCTCAACACGCTTCATCAGCACCTCGTGCAGCTTGTGCAGGTACATGAGCTCGCGTTCGAAGTCCTCACGCTTAGCTCCGTGCGCAGCGGTGCGGACGATCACCCCGCCGCCACCGAGGTCGAGCTTCGCTGTCTGTCTGCGCAGGCGCTCGCGCTCGCGGTCCTCCAGCCGGCGGGAGACGCCGACGCCTTCGCCGGTGGGCGCGTAGACCATGTAGCGCCCGGCGATCGTCAGCTCCATCGACAGGCGCGCGCCCTTGGTCTTCAGCGGGTCCTTGACGACCTGGACGACGATCTCCTGGCCCGGCTTGAGCAGTTCGGCTATCTGGCGACCTCCCCCGCGACCGCGTTTGGCGGCCTGCACGCCGGGGAGGACTATCTCATCGACGTGCAGGAAACCGTTCTTCTCGAGGCCTATGTCGACGAACGCGGCCTCCAAGCCGGGCAGCACATTGTCGACCTTGCCCTTGTAGATGTTGCCCACGATCGAGCGCGAACCACGGCGCTCGATGTAGAGCTCGGCGATGCGGTAGCCAGCGCGGGAGTCTGTGCCTGCGCTGCCGCGCTTGCGTTGACGACTTGGGGAGGCCCCACGCGCAGTGGTTGCCTCCAGGAGCGCGACGCGTGTCTCTGCACGGTCGACGCTGACGAGTACTTGCTTTTTCAATGTAATCCAGTCTTTCGGTGTTGGAGGGAGCCGGGTCCCGTGCGTAGGGGCGCCTGGCCGTAGCGGTCGGCGCGCGGTCTATCGCCTCAGATGTGATGTACCCGGCTTGCATGTCAGTAGCGGACCCTGTCGGGGGTGAGCGGCACGCGTCCCTTCCATGCGTCTGAGGCACGCGCCTGAACGTAAATCGATTGCAGCAGGCCGACGGCGAGCAGCGTGGTCACGACCGACGAGCCGCCATAGCTCATGAGTGGCAGGGTTACGCCTGTGATCGGCATGATTCCAATAGCCATACCTACATTAACGAACACTTGAAACATGACCATAGCGGCCACGCCCCCGGCCACGAGTGAGCCGAACAGGTCCTTGGCCATGGTCAGGATGCGCAACGTGCGCCATATCAGCAGCGCATACAGCGAGAGCAGCAGGGCCGCGCCGACGAAGCCGTACTGCTCACCGACGGCGGCGAAAATGAAGTCAGTGTGCCCCTCGGGCACGAATTTGAGCGTTGTCTGGGTGGCGTTCACTCCACGACCTGTCTTCTGGCCCGAGCCGATAGCTATCTTCGACTCCTGCTGCTGATAGCCTTCCTTTTGCGAGTCGTTGGAGGGGTGCAGGAAGGCCGTCAGACGGTCCACCTGGTAGGGCTTCAGCAGGTGAACCCCGGCGGCCGGCGCGACGCTCAGCACTAGCGTTATAGATACGACCGCGAGCGCGATCAACGCCCCGAGGTGCTTGAACGGAGCCCCCGCGACCAGCAGCAACACGAACGCGATCACCAAGTAGACCATGCCCGATCCGAGGTCTGGCTCGAGTATCACCAGCAGCGCCGGCCCGATCGCCAGCAACATGACCCGTACCGTCGTGTCGCGTTCACGCAGGCGCCGCGAGCGATCGACCACGAACGCCGCGAGGAACAGGATCATCAGGACCTTGCCGAGCTCGGACGCCTGGAAGGAGAAGAAGGGGAAGTTGATCGCGCGCTGCGAGCCGCGAGCGGTGTGACCCAGCGCGATCACCGCGAGGATGCTCAAGAGCAGGATGGCGTAGACCGGGTTGCGCAGCCGACGCAGCCGGGCGTAGTCCACGCGCGAGAGCCCGAGCATGAAGACCAGCCCGACGATCAGGTAGATGACCTGATGGTCGACGTAGTAGTGCGGGTTTGACGGGATCAGGTTGCGCGTGGCAGCGCGCAGCGTCACGATCGAGAAGACGCCGAGGCCGAGCACCGCAAGCGTGAGCAACGGGTCGAGCGGGAGGCGCACTGCTTGTGGGCGCTGGACGGGCGTCGGCTCGGGTGTCTGGATCGGGCTCAGCGGCGACATATCGGTCTAGTGATCGGGGTTAGACCCGGAGACCAGCTTCTCTGGCTCGTGGAACCACTCGGAGGCCATCAAGCGCGCCACGGGAGCGGCTGCCTGGTCACCGAAGCCGCCCTGCTCGACAGTGACCGCGAAGACGATCGGCCGCCGTGGATCGTAGATGTAGCACATGTACCACGCCTGTTCGACCTGGCCGACGCGTTCGGCGGTGCCGGTCTTACCGTAAACCGGGTGTTCCGACTGGTTCCAGCCGGTCCACACATCCTGGGAGGTCCCTCCCGGCTGCGAGGTGGCGTCGTGGATGCCTTCCATGACCTGGCTGAGGTGTTCGTAGTCGAGCTGCACGTGCCGCTTGGGCGGGAAGCTGAGGGTTTGTACCAGACCGCCTTGCGGTTCCTCGATGTCCATGCCGAGGTGCGGTGTCACGACGACGCCGTCGCCGTGGTTCATGTAGGCGTTGGCGAGCGTTGAGTAGGCGACCGCCATCTGCAACGGCGAGGTCACCAGATCGCCCTGGCCGACGGCAAGGTGCATGTTGTCGCCCACCCGCCACGGCGCGATTTCCGCGACGATGCCACACGAGGGGATGTGCTTGCGCTGCTCGCATTCGCGCTCGAGCTTGTTCTGCCGATCACGCCAAGCGCTGTCGGGGACGACGCCCTGCGGGTCGGCCGGCAGGTCGACGCCCGTTTCGGTGCCGATGCCCAGGCGGTGCGCCTCTTCCTGGACCGCCTCGCCGTTGCCGTGGTAGTAGTCGCGCTTGCCGACTTCGAAGAAGTAGGTGTCGGATGAGACCTTGAGCGCTTCCACAAGCGGCAGAGCGCCATAGTCGGTCTTGCCGGCATTGCAGAATTCCTCGGCGCCGACGACGATGCACTGCCCCGCGCCGAGGGTTTCCGAAGGAGAGATCGTCCCGGCTTCGAGGCTTGCCATGGCGGTGATCGGCTTGAATGTCGATCCGGTCGGGTAGGCGCCTTCCGCAGCTCGATCCTCGAGCGGCGCGGGGGCCGCTCCGCTGGAGCCGATCAGCCGGTGGTACTCCCCGGGGGTCAGCGGCTTGACCAGTTCGTTGGGGTCAAACGTGGGATATGACCCCATCGCGAGGATCTGCCCGTTGCGCGGGTCAAGCGCGACGAACGCCCCGGCGTTGCCGGGATTGCCGAGCGAGTGGGCGAGTTCCATGCCTTGCTGGAGTGCCGTTTCTCCCTCTCGCTGCAGGCCGATATCGAGCGTCAGTTTCAGGTCGTAGCCGGCCTTTGGCGGGGTCGGCTGTAGCGACGCGGGTACAGGCTGGCCACTGGCGTTCACCTGGACCCTCTGAATCCCGGGCTGGCCACGCAGGTAGCGGTCGTAGTAGTACTCGACGCCGCCCTTGCCCACGACCGTCCCCTGACTGACGCCGCGGAAGCCGGGCAGCTTCAGCTCTACCGGGGAGATCTGCCCGACATAGCCGAGTATCTGGGCGCCGAGGCTCTTATATGTGTACTGACGCACCGCGACGGGCTGGTTGACAACACCGGGGAATTCGTTCTGGCGCTCGGCGAGCACCGTCAGCGCACCCCACCCTGCGTCCGTCTTGATCGTAACGTTCGCGTACGGAGTGGCCGTGATGCCCTGCACCACGCGTTCGTCGATCGTGCGCGGGCTCAAGCCGATCACGCGGCCGAGCCGCGAGAACAGCGACCGCACGCCAACGGCCGAGCGTGGCAGAGGCGGCACCGGCGTTTCCGCTGAGGCGCCAGCCATCCGCTGCAGGTGACGGAGTTCGGTGCGCTGCGAGCGACTCAAAAAGCGGCTTGAGCGGTGATGTCGCGCGAGGAAGCCCTTGAGCTGCTGCTTCGCTTCTTCCACGCGTGTCTGCGCCTTGACCAGAGCGGCCTGGTACGCGGTCGCCTGTTCGTCGAGCACCACAGGCATCATTGTCGGCTCGATCTGGACGGCATTCGTGATCCGCGTGGTTGCCAGCGGCTTGCCTTCCCGGCCCAGGATCTCCCCGCGCGGCGCCGGGATCGGCAAATCGCGCACGCGGTTGGCGTTCGCCTGTTGCAGGTACTGAGGGCCGGAGAGCACCTGCAGGTACCACAGGCGAAAGAAGATGATCCCGAACATGACGAGCGCGAAGCCGCCAAGGATCGCGACTCGCACGGCAAGCTGCGGCGAGACGGGGGTGCGCGAGGATGCCTGCTCCAGGCGCCCGATCATGAGCGCGACAGCGGCGACAGTCCACCCGTCGTATAGGCGCGACGGCGACGACGACGCGGATCATCGGGCAGGCTCGGCTGCAGCGCCCGGCGAACCAGCGCCCAGAACGGTACGGCGACGATCGTGTCGACTAGGGCACCGAGCACTATCTGACGCAACAGCTCCAGGCTCACCGGGGCATCCACACCAAGCAAGAACTCAATCAGCGAGTAGCCGATCATCGACGTCGCGGCGGCGGCCGCGCCGATCAGCAGCGGCGTGAGCGCTGCCTGCGGGTCGCGCAGTTCACGCAGTCGCCCCGTCCAGTAGCCGATGACCGTGAAGACGAGCGAAGTCACGCCCAGCGTCTGCACGAGCGTTAGGTCCACCAGCAGGCCGACCGCGAAGCCAACGATCGCGCCTATCTCAGCGCCGCAGAGAAAACCGATGAACGCCACGACCAGCGGCGAGAGGTCGACGCGCACACCGAACACCGGCACCTCTGAGACGACGCCCGTCTGGATGAAGACGACCACCACCGAGAGCGCCGCGATCCTCGCGAGCAGCCCGCCCGATAGCCCGGTGGCCAAGCCACGCTGCACGCTTATCAGCCTCCACCGCCGGCCGAGGCGAGTGACTGCGCCGCGCCGCCGGAGGCTCGCGAGCCGCCGGTGCCCAGGCTGGCGGTGAGACTGCTCACCTGCGCCGGCGTCGAGTTACCGGTGTGGGTCAACACCTGCACGACGTCGAGGTTGTGCAGATCCGCTCGGGGGTGCACGTTGACCGACTTGTATGGGCTACCGAGATTCACCGACGTGACCTGGCCCACCGGAATACCGGGCGGATAGAGCGAAGTGTCTTGGCCGTCGATCGATACCGTGCCGGCGGTTTCGACGTATTCGCCGACGTTCACGGACGTTTTGGGAGGCAGGTATTCGACCAGCAGGTCGTTGGGATCCCCAACCTTCGGCTGCAGCATGCCGATCACGCCCGTCTTGTTGATCCTCACCGTGATCGCGATGTTGCTGTCTGTGATGAGGCTCACCTGCGCCCCGTCGGGTGCTACCTGCGTCACCTTGCCGACCACTCCCTCGCCATTGATGACTGGGTCGTTGAGATGGATCCCAGAGGATTCGCCTTTGTCGATGTTGATCGTCGAGTACCAGATGTTGGGGGACTCGCCGACCACCGTCGCGTTCACCTGTCGGTAGTCGCTGATGCTCAGTTCGTGGTCGAGGTTGTCGAGCTTGAGCAGCTCGCGGTAAGCGCGGTTGTTGGCCTGGTTTTCGATGAGCTCCTTGGTCAACCGCTCGTTTTGCTTGATCAACTCGTCGCGCTGGCTCTTGGCATGGAGCGTGTCGCCAACCCAGCCGAACAGGTCCCGCACCGGCTTCAGAACCTTGTTTGCGCCGTCCTGGACGGGCGAGATGACGGTGAGGAAACCTCGCTGCACTGAGTGCAACCCGCCGCCCGAGGACTCACCGAAGTATGCGGTCAGCAGGATCAGGGAGAGCACCACGAGCAGTGTGAGCACCACTCGCCTGCGCCGAACGGTCTTGTCATACACAGATGGCTACCTTCGAGAGCATTCACCGCTAAGAGTAGGGAGGGCAACCGCGGGAGCGCCTCGATAGGCCTGCTGGGCATCCCGACGGTCTCGCGAACCAATAGTTGCAGGGTAAACGCAGCAACGCCACTGCGCGCTGCTCACCGCCTGCGACGTGGACGCGAGTTGCGCGTCGGACGGTTGGAGCGGTGAATCACGTCCCACTCCTCGAGCGAGCGCCCAGACCCAACGGCGACGCATGTCAGAGGCGATTCCGCCAGATGCGCTGGCATCTGAGTCTCCTCGCGCAGGCGCTGATCCAGGCCTTGCAGCAGCGAACCGCCGCCGGCGAGCATGATGCCGCGATCCATGATGTCCGATGCGAGCTCAGGAGGGGTGCGGTCGAGTGTCTCCTTGACCGCTTCGATGATCTGGCTGAGCGGCTCCTCGAGCGCTTGGCGGATCTCCTCGCTGGTCAAGACGACGGTCTTGGGCAGCCCGGCGACCATGTCGCGGCCGCGAATCTCCGCCTGGACCTCCTCCTCCATCGGGCAGGCCGAGCCGATCTCGAGCTTGAGCTCCTCGGCTGTCTGCTGCCCGATCAGCAGCTTGTACTCGCGCTTGGCGTAGTTGATGATCGCCTCGTCCATCTCGTCGCCGCCGACACGGATCGACTGCGAGACGACGATCCCGCCGAGGGATATAACGGCCACCTCGGAGGTTCCCCCGCCGATGTCGACGACCATCGAGCCGGTCGGCTCGCCCACTGGCAGTCCCGCGCCGATCGCAGCGGCCATTGGCTCCTCGATCAGATACGCGGCGCGGGCGCCGGCAGAGAGACAGGCCTCCTCGACAGCACGCTTCTCCACACCGGTGACACCCGACGGCACGCACACCACCACCCGTGGGTGAGCCCAGCGGTTTTGGTGCACCTTCTGGATGAAGTGGCGCAGCATCTCCTCGGTCACGTCGAAGTCGGCGATCACCCCGTCCTTCAACGGCCTGATCGCCTGGATCGTGCCGGGGGTACGTCCCAGCATCCGCTTGGCCTCGATGCCGACCGCGTGCACCTCGCCGGTGCGTGAATCGATCGCCACGACGCTCGGCTCTGACAGCACGATTCCGCGCCCCCGCACATAGACAAGCGTGTTCGCGGTGCCTAGGTCAACCGCCATGTCGCGGCCGCCGAATCCGGTTAGGTAGGTGAGGAAGCTCATAGCGCTAGGACGGGATGAGCACGCTCGGATCGGCTTCGCTCACCGAACGGTGATTCACGCGCCAGCAACCGGGGGGCGTGCCCGGCGCAAGTCTAGCGAACGCCTTCGGGCGGCCGGTACGCCTGACAGCGGATTTGCAGTACAACCGCACTGTCAGGACACGTCGCTGAAGCCGCCTGTCGGTGGCCGGCGCGCCGGTTCACAAAAGCCCTGGATGGAGGTCAAGCAGGGTCGCTACTGGTAGACCCACGACGTTCTCGTAGTCTCCGTTGACGTTCCGTACGAGTGCCGCGCCGGCGCCCTGGATCGCGTACCCGCCGGCGCGTCCACGCCACTCTCCACTCGCGACATACCAGTCGATGAGCCGTGGCGTGAGCGCTCTGAAAGAGACCTGGGTGTGCGTGAGCGCGGAGCGCTCCTGTCCCCCCTCGAGCAGCACTAGAGCGCTGATCACGGTATGCGTCTGGTCGCTGAGGGCCTCTAGCGTGGCGCGTGCTGAGGGCTCATCGGCCGGCTTGCCGTAGATGCGTCCGGCCAGCTCGACGACGGTGTCCACACCGAGCACGAGCTCCGCTCGCCGCGGGTCGTGTGCGGCGCACGCCTTGCGGCGCGCGTTCTCCAGCGCAGCCGCCGCCGGCGGGCCCGTCTCGATCTCGGACACGTCGGTTGGCAGCGCGCGGAAGGAAACACCGAGCCGCGTGAGGATCGCGCTGCGCTGAGGCGAGCGCGAGGCGAGGATCAGAGGGCGAGGCTCGCTCATCGCGCTGCGCTTCAGCCAACCTTGCGCCAGGGCGACCCGCGTTCGCTCAAGCGGCTAGCTCGCCGAAGAACAGCTCGATCTCGCGCGCCGCTGACTCGGGCGAATCGGACCCGTGGACCATGTTCTGCCCGGTCTCGATCGCGAACTCGCCGCGAATCGATCCCGGCGCGGCCTCCAGCGGGTTGGTCGCACCGATCACCTGACGCGCCGCTGTTATTGCCTGCTCCCCCTCGAGCACCATCGCCACGATCGGTGCTGAGGTGATGAAGTCGACGAGCTCGCCGAAGAACGGCCGCTCGGAGTGCTCTGCGTAGTGACGTTCGGCCAGCTCGCGGTCCACCGTCATGTGGCGCAGCGCGACGATGCGCAGTCCCTTGCGCTCGAAGCGGGCGATTATCTCCCCGGTCAACGAGCGTGCGAAGGCATCCGGCTTTACGAGGATCAGCGTGCGGTCCATATTGTCCTTCTCTTTAGAGGTTACGGTCGTGCTGGGCGCTTCAGCTCGGCGGAGTGGCGCGCCTGGTGGTGCGCGTCCTGGGCGCCGCCGGCTCTGGCGCCGTGGCAGCCCGCGTGCTTGCGGCCAGCTCGCCGGGGGCGAGCGGTTCGCCCAGCAGATCGGGCGAGGTGGGCTGTTCAGCCCTTGCCCTGCTGCGTGAGCCGATCGCCTCAGAGCTGCGGGCAGCGCTCGAGGTGATCTCTCGTGCGGCTACCGTGTCTCCCTCGGCACGACGGCGGCGGCTGCGGCCAGCGGTCGCGCTGCCGGGCACCTCCGTCTCGCAGTAGGGGCAGATCGTCCAGGAGCGGTCCAGGGGCCGCGCGCAGCTGACGCAGCGGTCCTTGAGCTTGCGCAGGCAGCTGGGGCAGCGCACGAAGTCGCGCTCGACGCGGTAGTCACAGTGTGGGCACAGCTCGTACTCGAGCTGGTACAGGCGCGCTTCGGCGGCTTGCATCTCGAGCTCCCGCTCGCGCACATCCTCGAGGTACTCGGGTGGGCGCAGCACCATGTAGATGATCGTGCCGACGTAAGGGAACATCGACGCGACAGTCGAGCAGGCGACGAGAGCGGGGTCGGCAATCCGCCGCCGCGCGTCGGCGAACGTCCAGTAGATCAGCGACAGGTACAAGACGACGGCGAAGACGATCATGAGGTCTATGACGATCGTCAGACCGCTGCTGCTGATTCCGAAGTATGCGAGTGGCGCCATCAATAACCTTTGGTGTACAGCGACGGTCTCAGTCGGCCGAGTTTAGAGAAAGAGACGACCAAATCCGTATCCGGCGGCGAAACAGACCAGGATGATGACCATCACCGAGACTGCCACCAGAGCGACCATGGACAGCACAGAGGGTCCGTCGTCGTTCAACTCCACTCACCTCGTCGTGTTTCGCTGAATAGGACGATCCTCCTGCCGATGTGGGCCGTGAAGGCCGGGCCGGGGCGTCTCTAGGTGCGCGAGCAGCGCTCCGATCAGATAGATGGAACCGGTTGCCAACACCAGGGTATCGCGCTCGTTCTCGCAAGCGAAATCCCGCGCTTGGTCAAGCGCGCGCTCGCAGTCCGGCTCACAGACCGCATTCTCGAAGCCCTGCTGACGAGCGAGCGACTCGAGCGCCGCGGGCGACAGAGCGCGGGCGCTGGGTGGAGCGGTGAACCATGCGCGCGCGCAGCGCCCAAGCAGCAGCTTCAGCATCCCCGCGGCGTCCTTGTCATCCAGCACGCCGAGCACGAGCACGATCTGCCGGTCAGCGGCGAGCTCGTCCAGCGATTCGCATAGCGCCCTGACCGCGTCGGGGTTGTGTGCCCCGTCGAAGATCGTTAGCGGGCTCTCGCCTACCCGCTGCAGGCGCCCCGGCACGAGCGTCTCGCGCGCTGCGGCGGCCACCGCGTCCTCCTCGAGAGACATCCCGGCGCCCGTCAGGTACGCCTCGGCGGCGGCCCTCGCCAGCGCGAAGTTTCGACGCTGAAATGAGCCTTGGGTCGCTAGCATCGTCTCCCAATACCCCTTATCGGGGCTGATCACGCGCGAGCGCTTCGAGCGGGCGTTGTCGTGCGCGAGCGCGAGCACCTCCGGGTCGACGTCGGCTGGCAGCACGAGCGTCGTGCCCTCTTTCAGCACCGCGAGCTTCTCTGCGGCGATGTCCCTCAGCGTGGGCCCGAGCCAGCGGGTGTGCTCCAGGTCGACTCCGGTGAGCACAGTCACGCTCGAGTCGATCACGCTGGTCGCGTCGTAGCGTCCTCCGAGCCCCGCCTCGATCACGCCGACTTGTACGCGGCGGCGATCGAGCTCGAAGAAGGCTGCGGCTGTGAGCAGCTCGAACTGGGTGACATGATCGTCCTCGGCTAGCGTCCGGTTGACGCGCTCGGCCGCACGTGCGGCTGTCGCGACAGCCTTGGCGAAGTCGTGTTCTGAGATATCTCGCTCCGAGATCCGCACACGTTCGGTGTATGAACGCAAATGGGGCGATAGGTACGCACCGGTGCGCAATCCGTGACGCTCGAGGATCGCGGCGATCATGCGCGTGCTGGATGACTTGCCGTTGGTCCCTACGACGTGGATGCTCTGAAAGCCGCGCTCGGGGGACCCGAGCGCGGTCATCATGCGCCGCATGCGATCTAGGCCGAAGCGCATGCCGAACAGCTCGAGTGAGCGTAGGTGCCGCTCGGCGCTGCGCGAGCCCCACTCGCCGCCTGGGCCTGTGCGTGCTTCCTCGCGCAAGTCGCTCAAAGAGCCCCGAGCTCGGCCTGCAGCCGCTCGAGCTTCTCGCGTTCGGAGCTCACGACAGCAGCGGGCGCCTTCTCGACGAAGCCTTGGTTGGAGAGCTTGCCCTGGACTCGGGCTATCTCCTGCTGGAGCTTCTCGCGAGCGTGGCCACGCCTTCGCTGCGCCGCATCCAGGTCAAGCCCCTCGTCGGAGGTGACTTCCACGACCCCGCCGGGAACCGCCACCTGGGCGACTGGCTGCTCACGGTTAGAAGAGTTCAGCTCGAGCCTCGCCAAGCGCACGAGCGCCGCTGTCATCGACTTGTCGTAGCCATCGGCGTTCAACCTCGCCCTCACTATCAGCGCCGCTCGCGCGCCGACGCTGTCACGCCAGCCGCGCACCCGTGTTATCGCCTCGATCACGCGGCCGACCTGCGATTCGGCTGTCTCGTCGAGCAGGCTCTCGTCGGCCTCGGGGTAGCTCGCGCCGGCGAGCAGGCCCTCGCCGCCGAGCAGCGGCCACAGCTCCTCGGTGACGAACGGGATGACGGGGTGAGCGAGCGCGACGGTGACCCGCAGGACGTGCAGCAGCGTCGCGAGCAACAAGCGGCGGTCCTCGGTGCTCGCTTCGTCGCCGAGACGGTGCTTGACGAGCTCGAGATACCAGTCGCACAGCTCACCGTAGACGAAGTCATACAGGCCGAGTGCCGCGTGCGAGAAGTCGTAAGCCTCGATGCGCGCCGCCGTCTGCTGCTGGATGCGCGTCAGGCGCGCGAGTATCCAGCGGTCCTCGACGGTTCGCGGGCTGGGCGCGGGCCGCTCCGAGAGCAGCTGCGACATCCCTACCTCAGAGACACGCACGAGCACGAAGCGCGCGGCGTTGAATAGCTTATTGGCGAGCGCCTGACCCTGTTTGATCTTCTCGGGGGAGTAGCGCACGTCCTGCGTGGAGGACATGGCTAGCAGGCCGAAGCGGACGGCGTCCGCGCCATGCGCGGCGATCTCATCCAGCGGGTCTATGCCGGTGCCTAGCGACTTCGACATTCGCCGTCCATCGGGGGCCTGGATCACAGAGTGAATGTAGACCTCCTTGAAAGGAGCCTCGCCGGTGAACTCGATGCCCATCATGATCATCCGCGCGACCCACAAAAAGAGAATGTCGCGCGCGGTGGAGAGCACGTTTGTCGGATAGAACGCCTTGAACTCAGCTGTCTGCTCGGGCCAGCCGAGCGTCACGAACGGCCACAGCGCAGAGGAGAACCATGTGTCGAGCACATCCTCGTCTTGGCGCATCTCGCCGCCGCAGCCCCCGCAGCGCGAGGGCTGGAGCGCGACGCACGTCTCGCCGCAGCGGTCGCAGTAATAGACCGGCAGACGATGCCCCCACCACAGCTGCCGCGATATGCACCATGGCCTGATGTTCTGCATCCATTCCAGGTACACGCCGCGGTGGTTCTCGGGGACGATATGCACACGCGAGCTCTTCACCGCTTCGATTGCCGGCTTAGCGAGCTCGTCCATACGCATAAACCACTGCAGTGAGATCAGCGGCTCGATCCGCTCCCCGGAGCGGTGCGAGTAGGGGACGCTGTGGCTGTAGGGCTCGCGGGCGCTGATCCGCCCTTCACGCTCGAGCGCGGCGACGACCACCTCACGGGCCTCGAGCACGGTCAGCCCAGCGAACTGCTCGCCCGCCTCGACGGTCATGCGCCCGTCTTCACCGATCACCGAGATTTGCTCGAGGTCGTGGCGCACGCCGATCTCGAAGTCGTTTGGGTCGTGCGCCGGCGTCACCTTCAACTGGCCGGTGGCGAAATCCATCTTGACGTAGTCGTCGGCGATCACCGGGATGTGGCGTCCTACGAGCGGCAGGACCGCGGTGCGCCCGACCAGCTCTGTATAGCGCTCGTCGTTGGGGTTCACCGCGACAGCGGTGTCGGCGAGCATCGTCTCGGGTCTCACCGTGGCGATCGTCAGGGTGCCGCCGCCGACCAGGTCATACACGATCGAGTAGAGCGTGTCGGTCTGCTCGCGCTCTTCAACCTCGAGGTCTGAGATCGCCGAGCGCGTGCCCGGATCCCAGTTGACGATGTAGCGGTCACGGTAGATGTAGCCCTTCTCATGCAGCGCGACGAACACGGCGAGCACAGCATGGTGGTAGCCCTCGTCTAGCGTGAAACGCTCGTGCTCGTAGTCGCAGGATGCGCCGAGCCGCTTGAACTGCTCGATGATCGTGTGGCCGTAGTGCTCGCGCCACCGCCACACGCGCTCCAGGAACGCCTCACGCCCGAGCTCCTGGCGGCTCACGCCTTCCTTCAGGAGCGCCTGCTCCACCTTGGCCTGGGTCGCGATCCCAGCGTGGTCGGTGCCAAGGATCCAGCGCGTGCGTAGACCACGCATGCGCTGGTAGCGGATCAGCACGTCCTGGATCGAGCCATTCAGGGCGTGGCCCATGTGCAGTGAGCCGGTGACGTTCGGCGGCGGGATCGCTATCGAGTAGTTCTCGGCCGCGGCGCCCTCCGCCTTCGGCGAGAACAAGCCGCTTTTCAACCAGCGCTCAGAGATCCGGGACTCCACCTCGGCCGGTTCAAAACGCGAACGTTCCTGTAGATCGCTCATCGAGAGGCGCAGTCTACGCTGGGCCGGCTCGAGCTGGCTAGCGCACAGCGGCTGTGTTGGCGGGCGCTACTGAGCCAGGCCACCGAAGAACGCGAACGGCTGGGCGGGCGCATGCAGCATCTGCCAGAACGGTAGACCGCTGGCCTGCGCCTCCAGCTCGCTGCCTTGCGGGGCCTCGGTGCGCAAGCGCTCGGCGAGAGCCCTCGCGTCGTCTTCGTCGCTGGCTCCAACCAGCAAATGGCGCCAGCGCTGGGCCACTGGTATCCCCTCCGCGCGCAGGCGCTCGCCGAAGGCGCGGGCGTCGTGATGTGTGGGCAGCGTGATGCGCACCTCCCACTCCGCGTGACCGCTCTGTAGAGACTCTTCGGTTTCACGCCGCTCGCGCACGGCGTGCTCGGCGACGCGCTCGACCTCGTTCGACGGCAGCGGCAACGAGGCGTCCTCCCAGCGCTCCTCCTCAGGATGCCAGCGCCACAATGTCACTTCTCCCTGCAGCGAGTCTCGTGCAAGGAGATCTTCGACGGCTTGGCGTGCGCGCTGCGCCGCGCTCAGCGCATCAGCGTAGATGAAGACGTGGTCGTCCTCGTGGGTGACGACCAGGCGTCCGAGCGTCTCTTGCGCGTCTTGGTCGACCTCGTGACCGTACAGCGCCGCGACCACCGCGCGCGGGTCAGCGGCCCGGACCTTGACGCGAAACTCGTCGTGCACCGCTCAGCGTCGCTTGCGCGGTTTGCTTTTGCCGGCCAGCAGGTCGCGTCCCGCCGCCTTGAGGTCAATCTTGCCGAATAGCTTGCGCAGCTCGCTGCGCTCCTTGACGGTCAGGTTCCCGGGCAGCCCGCGCGAGCGCCGCAAGAGCTCGGCGATGCGGCGGCGGTCTTTCGCCGAGAGCTCACGCCAGCGGTTGCGGGCGAGCGCGCCACCTTGCAGCAGCGTGCTCCAGGGAAGCTTCTTCAGGCGCTCTAGCTTTGCCATGTGCAGATCCTAGCTCGCCGCACACGCAGGTGTGCGCTCGCTAACGGCGCCCATGCTGCTAGGCGGACTCCTCGCGCAAGCTGGGCTCCTCTTCGGGCGCGGCCTCGGTGACGAGCGTCGGGGTCAGGCCCTTTTCGACGGTCTCCTTCGTCACGACGCACTTCTTGACGTCGCGTCTTGACGGCAACTCGAACTGCACCTCGAGCAGAATCTCCTCGATGATGGACCGCAGGCCACGCGCACCGGTCTCGCGCTCCAGGCCCTTGTCGGCGATCGCGGCGAGCGACTCCTCCGCGAACACCAACTCGATGCCGTCGAACGAGAAGAAGCGCTGGAACTGCTTGACCAGCGCGTTGCGGGGCTCCACGAGGATCGATATCAAATCGTCGCGCGTCAGCTGGTGTACGGCGGAGACGACAGGCAGGCGACCTATGAACTCGGGGATCAGCCCGTACTGGATGAGGTCCTCCGGCAGACAGTGCTCGAAGATCTCGCCGGGATCGTGTTCCGCTTTCTTCTCGATCGCCGCGGCGAAACCGACACCCTTGTGGCCGATGCGCCGCTGAATGACCTTGTCGAGGTTCGCGAACGCGCCGCCGCAGACGAAAAGGATGTTGGTGGTGTCGATCGTGAGGAACTCCTGGTGGGGATGCTTGCGTCCCCCTTGCGGCGGGACCGACGCCTGTGTGCCCTCGAGGATCTTCAGAAGCGCCTGCTGGACGCCCTCACCGGACACGTCGCGGGTGATCGAGGGGTTATCCGCCTTGCGCGCGATCTTGTCGACCTCGTCGATGTAGATGATCCCGGTCTCGGCCTTCTTGACGTCGTAGTCGGCGGCTTGGATCAGCTTCAAGAGGATGTTCTCGACATCCTCGCCGACGTAGCCGGCCTCCGTCAGCGCGGTGGCGTCGGCGATCGCGAACGGGACGTTGAGGATCCGCGCAAGCGTCTGTGCGAGCAGCGTCTTGCCGCAGCCTGTCGGACCGAGCAGCAGGATGTTGGACTTCTGCAGCTCAATGTCGGAGTCCGAGGACTGCATCATCTGCACACGCTTGTAGTGGTTATAGACAGCCACAGACAGCGTGCGCTTAGACGCCTCCTGGCCTACGACGTACTCGTCGAGTACGTCGTAGATTTCCTTTGGCTTGGGGAGGTTTTCCAGGTCGAATGCTGGTGGAGCGGTCAACTCCTCGTCGATGATCTCGTTGCAGAGATCGATGCACTCGTCGCAGATGTAGACGCCGGGTCCGGCGATCAGCTTCTTGACCTGTCGCTGCGACTTGCCGCAGAAGCTACATAGGAGTTGCTCGTTTGAGTCGGTAGGCCGGGCCACTTATCTCCTCCTCCTCAGATGCCGCCCACGTGATTTGCCTTAGTGCTCGACGATCACACGGTCGATGATTCCGTACTCCTTAGCCTCTTCAGAGCTCATGAAGTAGTCGCGCTCGGTGTCCCTGCGCACCTGCTCGAGATCCTTGCCGGTGTGCTTGGCGATGATCTCGTCCAGACGCCGGCGCACGTCGATGATCTCCTTGGCGTGGATCTCGATGTCGGTCGCCTGGCCCTGGAAGCTCGACGACACCTGGTGGATGAGGATCTTCGCGTTCGGCAGCGCCATGCGCTTGCCCGCCGCGCCGCCGGCCAAGAGCAGTGCTCCCATCGACATCGCTATGCCGACGCAGATCGTCTGCACGTCTGGCTTGATGAACTGCATCGTGTCGTAGATCGCAAGACCCGCGTAGACCGATCCGCCCGGGGAGTTGATGTAGAGCGAGACATCCTTTTCGGGATCCTCGGACTCCAGGTGCAGCAACTGAGCGACCACGAGATTGGCGATCTGGTCGTCGACTGGGGTGCCGAGAAAGATGATCCGCTCGTTGAGCAGACGGCTGTAGATGTCGAACGCGCGCTCGCCTCGCGAGGTCTGCTCAACGACCATTGGGACAAGTGGGCTCATGGTCCTCGCTTTGGTTTCGCTTACTCGGCTCGATTCCTTCTGACCGACGACGAAGATGGCCCGAAAACCGTAGTCGTGCGCCGCTTTGAGCCGAGTTGAGTTTTGATCTCGGCCTCTGCGGCGAGTCTAGCAACGACCTACACCTTCCTTGCATGCTTTCGCAAGGTTTGTGCACTGTTGAGTCTGATCTGCGAGTTTCCTGGCGCGGCCTCGCCGGCCTTGAGCGGCCTTTGCGAGCTAGGAGTCGGGGGTCCAGAGCCCGCCGGAGGCCGCTGCTGACTGTGGCTCCTCGCTCTCAGGGGTCCAGATCTTCTCGCGCGCCTCGACGCGCTCGATCGATACGGGCTTGGCCTCTTTGGCCAGCAGCTCCACGGCCTGCTGGGCCGCGAGATCCTCCCGCAGCTCCTCCATCCGAGCGCTGCCACGCAGGCGCTCTAGCAGCTCGTCTAGATCCACCCCCTCCCGCTCAGCGGTCGCTGCGAGCACCTCACGGATGTCCTCGTCGGTGGGCTTGATCGACTCTGCCTGCACGACTGCGGCTAGCACCGCCTCGCGTCGCAGGACCTGCTCCGCATCGGGCTCAAGCTCGGCGAGGACCTCCTCCTCGCTGCGCGAGGAGATGGACAGGTAAGCGTCCTTGGATATGCCGCGATGCTCGAGCGCGTGCAGGGTCCGCTCCCACATTTCCTGGGCTCTCGCCTGGATCAGAGCATCGGGGACCTCGACGCTCGAAGCGGCGGTCGCGGCGTCCAGTGCCGCCTGGCTGAACTCCTTCTCGACCCTGGCCTGCTCGATCTCCTGCAGACGGTCACCTATGTCCTTGCGCAGGTCCTCGAGCGTGTCGAAGCCGAGGTCGGCGGCGAGCTCTTCGCCCACCTCCGGGACCACCTTGGTCTTAACATCCTTGACCGTCACCGCGAATGAGGCGGCCTCGCCGGCTAGCTGCTCGTTGGCGTAGTCAGCAGGGAATGTCGCCTCCACGGTGCGCTCCTCACCGGCCCGCGATGAGATCAATCCCTCCTCGAAGCCCTCGACGAGATTGCCGCCACCGAGCTCCAGCAGCTGGTCACGTCCCTCGCCGTCGGCGAACGCGACGCCCCCTATCGAGCCGACATAATCGATCACCAAGAAGTCGCCGGTCTGAGCCTCGCGGTTGACGGACTCGAGCTTCGCAAGGCGCTCACGCAGCTTGTCGATCTCCTCGTCGATCTTCTCCTCGCTCACCTGCGCCTCCGAGCGGCCTACCTCGAGCCCCTTGTATTCGCCGAGCTGCGCCTTGGGCAGCACGCCGATCTCGATCGAGAACTCAAGTGCCTCGCCGTCGGCAGGCGAGGAACCGATCTCGAGTTTCGGATCGCCGACGGGGGTGATGCCCGCCTCCACGATGGCCTGGGCGTACCAGGTCGGGAGGGTGTCCCTGATCGCCTCGTCGAGCACATACTCGCGGCCCAGGCGCTGAATCACTAGCGCTGGCGGGATCTTCCCCTTGCGAAAGCCTGGGATCTTCAGCTGGCGTCCGAGCTGGCGAGCCTTGCTCTGCACGCGGCTGCTAACGATGTCTGCGGGTACGTGCACCTGCACGCTTACGCGCGATTCGGGCAGGTCTGTGACGGTGGTGGTGAGGTTTTGTGGCATGCGCTCGCGAATGGACGATCGGGCCAGGGTCGACCTCGCGAGACGGCTTGGGGGAAGCCTCGCGGCGGCCGGTAGTCCGCCACGATACCGTGCCGCCCGATGCCGCCTGCGCCTCGCCGCTTGATCGAACGCCTGGAGGCCTGGCTGTGGACTGGCCCAGTCGGCCATCTCCTCGGCGGCGGACTCGACCTCCTTGGCGCCTATGCGCGCTGGCTTTGGAACCGCGTCCGTGGGCGCAGACACGGGCGCGGCTCGGATTCCATCAGCTCTGGGCGCTAGGCGCTCAGAGCCATGCCGTCGAAGTCGATGCTCTTGGCGCGCGGCACGACGAGCACGATGGCGGTCGCGTTCTCGATCAGGTTGATCGCCGCGGCGCTGAGCGCGACCTGGCCCTCGCCCGCCTCCGGACGCGAGCCGACGATGAGCAGGTGAGCGTCGGTGCCATCCGGGTCTTCTTGCAGCTCGGCGCCAAACGCCCCGGAGAGCCGTTGTGCCGTGGCACGTGCCGCTTGATCGGTCTCGTCGCTCACGAGCACGACCCGCCCGATGTGCGCCTCGTGGTCGGCGAGGCCGACGGGGGCGATGGCGATCGCGAAACGTCCGCCATCGAGCAGGCGTTGAGCGGAGTTGCCGATGCTAATGCTGCCCGGCGCGGTGTGCGAGTCGGAGCAGAACACGATCACGCTCGCGCTCTCTTCCTCCGCCAGCCTGCGCAGGCCCTCGGGCGTGGAGCGGTCGTTTACGACCTTGCGCACGACATTGGGGTCGCCGAGCAGCTCGGCGCCGCGCGCCAGTAGCGTCTCGGCGTCTGGGTCGTCTGGCCCCCGCTCGCCGTGACGCACGTAAGCGAGGATGAGTTCAGCCCCCGCCTTCGCGAAGACGCGCCCGAGGGCGACGGCATCCTCCTCGTTGGCTGTCCCGTCGTAGGACACGATGATCTTTGTAGCTGACATTGCCCCTGTCTCCTGTTGTCTGAGTGATCGAAGCTTGGTGGTTGTTTCGATCTAACAGTGACATCGTCCTGCCATCAGTACCACTCGGATTAGAGATAGTTGATATAAGTTATTCTAATGTTGAATGTCGGTCGGCTCCGGGTTTTGCGTGAGGTGGCCGACCACGGCTCGTTCTCCGCCGCCGCTGACGCGCTTTCCTACACCCAGTCGGCGGTCTCTCAACAGATCGCGGCGCTCGAGGCCGAAGCTGGCGTGCCTTTGCTCGAACGACAGGCGCGCGGGGTGACGCTAACCGGTGCTGGGCAAACGCTGCTGGAGCACACCGACGGCATCCTCGCCCGGATCCAGGCGGCTGAGGCAGAGCTCGCGGCGATCGCCGGATTGCGCGGAGGAGAGCTGCGTGTAGCCTCGTTCCCCACCGCTGGTGCGACGCTGATGCCGCTTGCGATCGCGAGCTTCAGATCCGCCTATCCAGAGATCGCGCTGACGCTGGCGGAGGGCGAACCGCACGAGATCGCTCCTCGTCTGGCGGCCGGCGAGTTCGACCTGGCGCTGCTGTTCGAGTTCCGTGGCACGGGCGCAGCGGATCACCGCTCTCATGCGAGCCGACTGAAGCGCGTTGAGCTGCTCGAGGACCCGATGTATCTCGCACTGCCCCGCGAGCATCCATTGGCGCGCGAGCGCACATTGCGTCTGTCGCAGCTGGGTGGGGAGGCGTGGATTCAAACCTCTAGCTCCAGCCCGTGCGCCCGCCATGTCGTGCGTTGCTGTCACGCCGCTGGCTTTGAGCCGGATGTCTCCTTTGAGAGCGACGACTACCAGACAATCCAGGGGCTCGTCGCCGCCGGCGTTGGCGTGGCGCTCATCCCCGAGCTGGCGCTCTCCCCCGCGCGCGAGGACATAGTGATCCGTTCGCTCTCGCCGCATCCGCCGGTGCGGTGCGTGACGGCGGCGCTACCGCCGAAGACCCGTCTGATACCAGCGGCCTCGGCCATGCTGCGCTTGCTGGAAGAGACCGCGGGCAACTATCGCGCACGTCCACTCAGCCGACCGTGACAGGCCCCGTGCTCTTCTGCGGAGGCCCCGCCGCGGCTTCACGGCGACGTTTGAGGCCAGGCACAAGCCGCTTGGTGATTAGCAGCCATAGGCCGGCCGCGCCATAGGTCAGCAGCGTCGGCGCGAGACGGACATTGTCGCGTGCTTGGGCGACGAAGACCATGTTCAGCAGCGAGACGGCAAGCAGGACCGCCGTCGCGGCGATGAGCTCAAAGCGACGCAGAACGACGGCGCCACCCAACAGACCGACCCAGGCCAGCAGGAAGAACACGACGTGCTGGGTGCGGCTGGTGTCCGGGTGCAGGCCGCTGTTGCCTCCGCTCCAGGGATAGCTCCACAAGTGCCAGAACTTTTCCCACATCATGCCGGTGAACGCGAATGGCTGGCCGAGCGCGTACTTGCGCAGGTTTTCCAGCGCCGCTTCGGTCGCGGCGCGGTTCTCCGAGAGATGCGGGTAGCGCGAAGCGATCAGGCGAAACATGGGCGCCGTGTAGCCGGGCCGGAAATGCGCGCACTGCGTGGGCTCACGTGCGCAGACCGCGCCACGGAAGGTCGCCACCGTCTGGAACTGCTCGCCGTGGCCGGGAAGATAGGTGCCTATGAACAGCGCGTTCGGCCCCGAGGTCGTGATCGGCACGAAGCGCCCATTGCGCTGCGAGGCGTAGATGACCCATGGTGCGACGACGAGCGCAAGACACCCGAGGTATACGGCTAGTCGGCACGCCGCCGTGCGCCATGGTGGCCTGCCGGCTAGCGCGATCGCCACTGCGATGACCGCCATTCCGACGGCCAGGTCGTTGCGTGCCAAGCAGGCCAGTCCCGCCACGGCGCCCGCGCCCGCGATGTAGGGGAGCCTGCGTGTGCGCGCGAGCGCTCCGCTGGCCAGCGCCGCCAACAGCATCAACCCGCCGAGCGGCTCAGATAGGTAGCTGCGGGTGACGAGGACGAGCGGGATGTATGCGGCGGTCAGCGCCACGGCGATGAGCGCCGCCCACGGCCCGGCGAGCATCCAGGCGATGAGCGCGACCAGAACCAGTGTCAGGACCTCGATCGCGAGCTGCGCATCCTGAGCCGGCCCGTGGGCATGAGTCGTGATCTTCAGAGAGTGATAGCCGGCGGCGCGCGCGAACAGCGCAAACACGGCAGGGGTTCCGGGCGCCCACTTAAACGACCCGTACCGCTCGTGCGCAAGGATGCGGTTGGCGTCGCCCGCGTAGCCGATCTCATCCGCGGATACGAACGTGTTCGTCCCGATCACCTCGGCGCGTGCGACAGCCCCGCCGAGGATCACGGCGACGATGAGAAGCAGCGCTAGGTCGCGTCCTGAAAGAGGCCGAAAGCGTGTCAGATGCATAGCCACGGTGAGCCGCAGGCTAGAGGTTCCCACGCGAATGGTGAGGCTAGCCGTGCGGCTCGGCTCGACAGCGGCGTCCCGCGCTAGGCGGGCAGCCCCGCGCGGATTTGGGCGTACCCGCCGCGCTCACAAGAAGCGTGATCGCAGCGGCGGGCGCGTTCGTGCCGCTAGTTGTTGCGTTGGTCTGCGCGGCGGTAGCCGAGGCGGGCGGAGATGCGTGCGGCGGTGGCGATGAGGTGGGGGCTTAGGGAGACGACGAGCTCGTCGATGGTGATCATGTTCTTCGCGGCCGCGAGGTTGAT
>JANWLE010000088.1 GCA_025451035.1 Solirubrobacteraceae bacterium | reverse complement strand
TGTGTATTCGGTTGTGTGAGCCAGCCTAGGCTTGAATGGGGCCTGTGTTGTACTCGATTCACCAGTACTCGATGGGGACCTTCGCTCGGTGAGCGAGCGGAGCTTCTCGACGTTCAGCAGCTCGTCGCGCAACCGGCCGTTGAACGACTGGACGAACGGCTTCTTGCAGGGGCTGCCGGCTCGAGGTAGCTAGTGGCCGTGCCCGCCGCTAGGCGACAGTAGTCCCTCAGTGCCCATGCGATCATCTCGGGGCCGTTTCTGGTCCGCCCGTGCACGAGGCCCCCGGTATAGGCAAGAGGTCTTCGATCACGGCGACCAGCCCGTCGGCTGTGCATGTCCGGTTGCCCCTGAGCGTCCACTCATCCACGACCGTGGCGATCTTCAGCCGGCGGCGGTCGCTGGTCTCATCGAAGATTAAGTCGATCGCCCACGCATGATCGGGCTGCGGCGCGCAGTCGCTGCTTATGATCCTGTGAGGCCTTGGCGCTTGCGAGCCCTGACGGGCCATCTGACCCCTCGTGGCGCCAGAGCCGGCGGGTGCGCTTATGGTTGATTATCCGTCACATCATGCGCGAGAGTGCATCGCCTCGGCTTGAGGGCTTCTGACGGCGGTGTCGCGGATGGCGGGCCCTCGAAGCTGATGCACCTGTGCTTGAGAATCAGAAGCGCCGGCGTGTTCAGGCTCTTCTGTGGTGGCTGCTTGGTCAGTGGTACGAGTCGGTCAAGCTGGCGGCGGCGATCGTCGCCTTGGCCAGGGAGTCCTCGATGCGGGATTGTTCAAGGCAACCGGGGGCGTGGGCCTTCACGGTAGCGATACTCGTGTTGGTCGAGTTTCCCGGCGCTCTAGTGGACCAGGTAAAGGTGAACGATTCTGCTCGACCCCTTCGTATACGGGTAGCCGGAGGACGGCAAGACCACGGCACGTGTCGTGACCGCACCAGGTTTGCCACCGAGCGCCAGCGTGATATGCCACCGTGCGCCATGAGTCTGGGTTCTGCCCCAGGTGACCCAGCGGTGAGCTCGACGATACTGAACTAGGATCTTGGCGGAGGTAGCGTCCTTGGGAAGTGGTCCTCCCTGCAGGGCACCCCTGAATGTCAAAGGCTTACCGGGGCGAATGATCCGCGTAGAAGCGAAGTAGCTGGTGCGCGCCTGGAACTGGACTTCGACCTGGCTGAAGGCTTCGCCATAGTCGGGTTCGCTGGGATAGGTGGCCTTGAGGGCTCGCTTTGGCCCATATGGAATAAGCGCACTCGCGACACCCTGCTTGTCGGTCGTGAGTTTCAGCGTCGTATGCTGGCCTACAGGCCCGTCAGAGAGATAGACCGTCGCGTGAGCTATCGGCTGTGTGGCCGGCGAAAGCGCGTGCAGCATGACCTGGATACGCATGGTTCGGGCGTGGCCCGTGAGGATCGGCCAGCGCGGCAGGTGCTGTACTGGTCCGGCGAATTCCCAGCGCCCGCGATGTGTTTTGCTGCGGCAGTAGCGAGTCCGGGTATATACCGGATGTTTGCGGTGGCTGTAGTAGCGCAGGACGATCTCGCAGGTCGTTTCCTGGCCTGCCTGTAGTCGCAATGTCAGCACCGCCAGGCGTCCGCGCCTTTCTCCGTGCGAGGCCGCTTCGTTCGTCGTGACTTCTACGTTCTTGGGCGAGTCCACTGACGCTGGTTCGGCGTTCTTGGGCGATTCCCCTGAGGCTGGGCAATTCACCGGTTCGACGAGGACCGCGAGCGTCTGCGCTGTCTGCTCTGCGGTGCCGGCGCCCTGGCCTGGCGCTGAGGGATGCTCCGCCGCAGAGGAGCTTTCGGGGCCGCAGGCCGTAGGCTGACCCCCGTCAGTAGACATCCTAGTCGAAGTGGCAGCCACAGCCATCGACGCCAGCGCGAGCGCGGCGCACACGGATAGCGCGACCAACGGGCCTGGCCTGAGTCGCGCGCGGCTCACCGCGATGCTTCGTTGTTCGAAGGTGTACTAGTCGGCATGCGAACCCTCCACGCACCGACTACGGGAGCATCGAACTAAGTTTGCGCTTCCCCACAGGCCAACTTGTCGCTGCCTGTAGTCCAGCCACTATATACCCACATCCCTTGCATGGCAAGTGCCGATTGCTGCGCGCGAGAGGCGACGCCGGAAGAGATCAACGCGGCGATGGCCCACCTAGTGATGCATCGGTGAAACTCTGGATGAAGCGTCCCTGCACTCCTTCTGTTCTGCGGCGTCAGCCGCAGTTCTGCTGTGATGAGAGAGAGCCAGGCCGCTATCAGCAAATGTTCAGGGCTTGCGCGGTTGGATCGTCTTACTCATAAACGCCCAGCACGAGCATCAACGCAAGGCCCAGCGAATCGCTACAGGTCGATTCGCGTCTGGGATGAATAGGGGCGCGGGTGAGCGCCCGTGCTGATTTTGGCTACGGGGTCAACAAGACGTCGTGCGCAGCGTCGAAGGCGCGAGCTGAAGCGGACAGGCGTTCACGGCTGGACGACCCCAATTGGTCATTGACCCTTACAAAGGACACTCCGGATGAAGCGTCTGCGTACCATCATTCCTGTGGCGTTAGCCGCTGTCGACTGTGATGGGAGGATCAGAGGAGAGAGAGTCTGGACGACGCCTGCTGTAAATCCAGAGGTCCAGCGAGAGAGATTGACGCCGACACAGTCACGACGATAATCTCTCGCCATCGTGCAAAGGGGGGATTGGGTGGGATGCATCTCATGGTGGGCCAAGGTTCGGACCGCGCCCCTGATGGTGCTGTTCGCGTTGGTTGCTGGCCTTGCGTTGGCGGCGCCAGCCCAGAGTGCGGCTAAGTGCAAGATTTCGCTTAAGGTCAGCGGTCTTCCCAATTCCAAGCCGGGCGCCGGCGGCGCTGGCATAACCGTGGGGGATCAGGTGACGATGGAGGCCACCGCCACCGGGTGCCCGGCCAATGCGGAACTGGTGGTCCTGCGCGTCAAGATCGACAACCTGGGACGCCGCGTTGGGCCGAGCACTCATACTGCATGCGCGAAGAATCCGTGCCGGATCCACGACCGGCGCAAGACCGCCGGGGGCTATGACTATCAGATAGTGGTGCGCGCGAGGGGCAAGGTGCTGGCCCGTTCGAACGTCGCCAAGGTGGTGTGGGCACCCTCGGGTAGAGGTGGTGGTGGCTCCGGTGGCTCCGGCACCGGCGTTGGTGGCAGCACAGGCGGCGGCTCCGGTGGTGGCGAATCGCCTAGTGCTCCGGCCACTTTCACGTTGGACTCGTCGGCGACCGAGGTGCATAACGTCCAGGGCTCGCAACTCACAATCGATCCTTCGGGCATGACCGCGGACTACCACCCCCCGCAAACCGGTGCCCAATGGAAGACTCACTATCACTGGCAGGTACCGACCACGCTCGTCGCCGGCAAGAGCTCGACCGGTATCACCATCGGCGAGACGATCAGCGAAGTTCAGCCCGACCAGGAACTCTCCGACCAGATCAACGCGCTGGCGCCTGACTTCGCGCAGGCAGTCCAGGCCCATTACCACGGAAGCCCCAGCGTCGAACAGAGCTACGGCTACACGCTGGCTGCCGACACGACTCAGGACTTCACCATCACCGTGGGCTTCGTAAGCTCGACAGTCGTCTATCACTACCACCGAACGAACTAGCCGATCACACCCGGTGAGAGCGACTGTTCGCCGCGTCGACTCGGATTGGATCGTGTTGCTCTACAAGCCGAACGCCCAGACGGTTCCAATAGGCAGTTGACCACCTCAAAAAGGGCGCGCTTCACGAAGCGTCCATGCACTCTCGGCCCTGGGGCGTCAGCCGCTCAAGGCCACGGCGTCAACCATGACGCCGTGCGCAGCGCTGGAGGCGCAAGCTGAACCCGGACCCCAATCGGCTGTTGGTCCTTACAAAGGACGCCTTGGATGAAGCGTCCCTGCACTCTCTTCTACTACGACGACAGCCGCAGTTCTATGTGAAGAGAGAGAGGTGGGCAAGCTCCATCGCGCCAAAGCCGCGTGCAAGCAACGACATGCGCCAGATCAAGCGCGGGTGAAGCAGACAGCGGGCGATTGCCAAGTCCTAGCGCGGGGTCTCGCGCCACTGCTTGGGCGGCGCCCATAGCGCGGCGCAGCGCAAGTCCTGGTCCGTCCAAAGCTCCCCGCGCTCGAGCAAGTGGCGCAGGCGCGTGGAGTGGAAGCGCTCAAGCATCTTGGGACGCAGCCGATCGTGCTTGCACGACCAGATCGCGACCGGGTCGTCGTAGAAGGCGCGGGCGAGGGACTCAGCCAGCGCCGGCAAGTCCTCCGCTGTGGCTCGGCGCATGCCGCCATGGTCGATCATCCGCGGACCTTCGCCACGCAACGAGCGTAATGGATGCACACAGATCCCGTGGCTGTATAGGCTGAGTAAGGCAATGTCCTGGTGTAGTCACCTCGATCATGTTCGGCTCACACAACTGCCCGAGTCGGTGGAGGGATGCGAGGAGTGCCTGAAGACAGGTGGGCAGTGGCTGCACTTGCGTATCTGCCTTCAGTGCGGGCAGGTCGGCTGCTGTGACGATTCGCCCAACCGCCATGCCAGGGCGCACGCTGCGGGCAGCAGTCATCCGCTGATTCGCTCGATTGAGCCCGGCGAGCAGTGGTCATGGTGCTTCCTGGACGATGTCGCGCTGCAGATCCCCGGCGTTCAGGGCCAGACGCGCATACCTCCTTCTCCATTGATGGGGTGAGAGAGTGAGCGGTCCGGCAAGTCGAGTGCTCTCAAGCTCCCAGCTGCGTACGCTTGCCCAGTACGGCGAAGAGCGGACGGCCGAGGTCGGCGAGGTTCTCTTCGAGGTCGGCGACGAGACCTACCCGTTCGTGGCGATCGTCGAAGGCGAGGTCTCTGTCACCGACGCCGCCGGGCAGGAGATCGTCCGCCACGGGCAGTCGGGATTTCTCGGCGAGATGAACCTGCTCTCTGGGCAGACTGTCTTTCTCACCGCCATTGTTACCGCGCCGATGCGCTACATCGCCCTCGACCGCGACGTGCTCAGGCAGTTGCTGTTCGAGGACGGTTCGCTATCGGACCTGTTGCTCTCCGCGTTTGTCGAGCGGCGCGAGCTACTTCAGCAGCGCGAGGGGGTCGGCTTTGAGATCGTCGGGCCACGCGACTCACGGGATACGCGGCAGCTAGTGGAGTTCGCACGGAGAATGCGCCTGCCGCATTCGTGGCTGATTCCCGAGGAAGACTTGCAGGCGGCCGCGCTGCTGAAGCAGCTCGACGCCGAGGAGATCCCGCTGGTGCGCCTCCCCGGTGGCGGCGAGCTGCGCAGACCGAGTAATGGCCAGCTCTCTCGCGCGCTCGGGATTGGGCTGGAGCTGGCGCCGCGGGAGGAGGTCGACCTGCTCGTCCTTGGCGGCGGGCCGGCCGGACTGGGAGCGGCCGTTTATGGTGCTTCAGAGGGGCTCGACACGCTGCTGATCGAGGGCGACGTGCTCGGCGGGCAGGCTGGGTCCTCGCGGCGGATCGAGAACTATCTCGGCTTCCCGGCCGGGATTAGCGGAGCTGAGCTCTCAAGCCGCGCGATCAGCCAGGCGCGCAAGTTCGGCGCCCGCACGGCGACGCCGTATCGCGTGCGCTCGGTGCAGCCTGGCCAGGACCGCCACTTGGTCACGCTGGAGGAGGGGATAGAGGTTTGGGCTCGCGCGGTGCTGTTGTGTACCGGGGCCGAATACCGGCGGCTGCCGGTGGCCGATCTGGAGCGGTACGAGGGGATCAGTGTCTTCTACGCGGCCGGGCCGCCCGAGGGGCGGCTGTGCGCGGCACAGCGCGTCGGGGTTGTCGGCGGCGGCAACTCAGCCGCTCAGGCAGCGGTCTGGCTGGCGCGCGGCGGGGCGCTGGTCACGCTTCTGCATCGCCGCGGCGATCTCAGCGAGACGATGTCGCATTACCTGATCGACGAGCTGGAGCGTTACGGGGTGGCGGTTCGCGACGGCAGCGAAGTCCGCGAGCTGCACGGCGAGCGGGGGCAACTGGAGTCGGTGACGCTGAGCGATGGGACGACATTGGCACTGTCTTTTCTGTTTCTGTTCCTCGGCGCCACGCCATGCACGGATTGGCTGGGAGAGGTTGTCGCCCGCGATTCCAAGGGGTTCATCCTCACAGGAGCAGATGCGGGCGCGGCCGGGTTGCTCGAAACCAGCGTGCCGGGTATCTACGCCGCAGGGGATGTGCGCGCGGGGTCGATCAAGCGCTGCGCCACGGCGGTTGGGGAGGGGGCGACGGTTGTGCGGTTTGTGCATGAGCGCCTCACGCCCGCCCCTCCCAGCGGCAAGTAAGACCATCTCGCTGGATACAGGGTTCGCTGAGCCTTGGGTGGGGTAGTAGACCAACTCCAGACCAGCGCCCACGGTGGCGTCAACGCAAAAGGAGGGTTCTATGGGCCTCATAGAGTTGCTTTTGATTGTTCTAGTGATCGCCGCCGTCGCAGGCGGTATCGGTGTAAGCCCGCTGCTTTGGCTACTACTGGTGGTAGCGCTCGTGCTCTTCTTGACGGGCGGTGGGTTTGGCTATCGCAGGGGCGGCCGAATATAGGTGCGCCAATCGGCAGATCGGTTTAGCTTATCGCCGCGCCGGCATCGGCTGGCTGCCTTGTGCGCCGCCGATGCCCGCCTGCGTGCGCCGGCGCGCCTCATCCACAGTGTCTATAGAAAGCTGGAGTGAGATGGACAAGAGTGAACAGAAGCTTGTGCGATGCGTGTAAGCCGGCGGCGATGATGGGTGCGAATGAGCTTCTCGACCCGTTGGCCGGCCCAGCTATCGATGCGGTCGATCGGCTGTGGGATCACGACAGGGTTCTACCCGGCGTGCTGCCCGGTCCATCACCACCAGGCGCTTTCCAGACCACTACCGCGCCGCTCGTTGCGTGCGGTTGCCGCGCGGCCCGAACAGCAGACGCTTGGGCAGCGGCACGGGGCTGAGCCTCTTCAATGCCGAGCCGACGAATAGCCGAGGCTCCAAGGCCTTGAGGAGCCCCAAGAGCTCCGCGCGCTCGGTCTTGCCGAGCGCTCCGGGCCGCCCATGCGACTTACGCGCAAGCGCGATCAGCCGCTGCCGCTGGGAGGCGTCGAGCCGTCCAACATGCTGAGTCGCGAGCCACGCAAGCTCTGCGGCTGTGAGCATCGGAGCGAATCGAGCGCCTTTTCTAATCGGCCGGAGCGCCGCTTTGAGAGGCAAGCGAGCCATGCGACGAGACTACCCGGTCAGCCGCACCGCACACTCGAGTTCCCGGCTCTTCGTTCCTCTTAG
>JANWLE010000087.1 GCA_025451035.1 Solirubrobacteraceae bacterium | reverse complement strand
CGCCGACGCGTGAGGTGAAGGCGCGGCATCTCCTCCTGCTCGTGCGAGGAGGCGTTGCCGGGGCTCTCCTCAAGGGACCCGCCCGCCATTGCAGGAACGCCCTCGTCCTCGGGGTTAGTGGGCTTGCCGTCTTCGCGCAGGGGCTCGCCAGGGCTCATGTCCTCACGCCCTACTCCCCAATGCTCGCCCCCGTCTCGCTGCTCCCCCAAGACTCTCACCTCGCTGCCTGCGCCCACGCCTCCAGAGCGGCCACACCGCGCCCAGCGAGCGCGAGCGCCGGTCCGGCGCGCGGCTCAAGGCGCTTGACCGAGGCCGTCAAGGCGACCCCGGCGAGCAGGTCGACCACATAGTGCTCTCCCAGGTATACGAGTGCGAACCCCAACGTCAGCACGTACGTCCAAGCGAGCGTGCCGAGGACCGGCTCAGATTCACTGAGCAGAGATGCGGCCATCACGGATGTAGCGAAATGCAGCGAGGGCATCGCGGCCAGGGGGTTGCCTCCAAACACACTGTAGAGGGGACCCCAGCCGTCTCTCCAGAAAAACTCGCCGTACTCCACCATCATGCGTCGCACGGCGATCTCGTGGCCGCGCTCATCGTTCATGTCCGGCGCCTTTGGCTCAGGCGCTGGCCGTGTCAGCTGCCCGTCGAACTCGTGCGCGCGGCCGGCCATCGACGCCGCGTACCACGGCGGCGCGGTCGGCAGCACCCAGTAAACGATCGCGCCGAGGTTGAAGACCGAGTAGGTCATAACTGCGGCCCTGGGGAACTCGCGCGGTTTGCGCACCAGGATGTAGGCGATGGCGCCATGGGGAACCATGAACCACATCCAGTGCGCCCACACCAGCACGCGGTCGAGGTTCCTCCATTCCGGGCCATCGTCTCCGACCTTCGCCAACGCACGCTGCAGACGCACGGTCGGTAGCTCTCCCAACCCGAGGCGGCGATCCACGGCGATCGGATAGTCAATCCTGACACGCTCGCTCTGCGCCTGCTCGTCGTCATTAGGGCTCTTGTACGCAGCCAGATAGGCCCACATCTGCAGGGCGCAGACCGCGACGTCACGTGCGCGCGAGCGACGCACCGCGACGCACAGGCCGATCGGCGCTGCATACGCGACGGTCTGCGTGAGAAGCGGCGGAGCCTTGATCCGCTTGCGTATCAGCGGGGCGGCGAGACCGGCCGCGACTATCCCCCAGGCGGCTGCTCGCGCGGCTGACCTTGGCCGTGGCGAGCGGAAGGTTAGTTGGAGCATCCGGCGAGTAAGCCTAACGCCGGGATCAGGCGCCCGGCGAGCGGGCCAGGCTCCGCTCCTGTGCGCACCTGACCAGCTCACCGATCACGCGGCTCGTCTGATCGGCCTCGGGATGCCATTGCACGCCCAGCACGAAGCTCGCGCCGGGCAGCTCGATCGCCTCGGGTAGATCGTCGATCGTGGAGGTACCGCTGACCTCGAGGCCGTCCCCCACACGGGCGATCCCCTGATGGTGGTGTGACTTGGTGGCGTGCCGCAGCTCACCGGTGGCGCGCGCCGCGAGCGAACCCTCGAGCAGCCTCACGTCGTGGTCTGCGCCTTCGAAGGAGCCGAGCACACGGCGGTGCTCGCCGTGCTCGAGCGCCTCGGGGAGGTGCTGGTGCAGCGTGCCGCCGAACGCGACGTTGATCAGCTGGGCGCCGCGGCAGATGCCGAGCACCGGCATGCCGCGGTCGATCGCACCGCGCACCATCGCGATCTCAAACGCGTCACGCTCGGGGACGGTGCCGACCGTGTGGGGGTGGGCACTCTGACCGTAGAAAGACGGGTCGATGTCGGCGCCCCCAGCTAGCATCAGCGCGTCGATCAGCTCGAGCAGCTCGCTGGGATCCTCGCTCGCCCGCGCGTCTGGCGGCAGCATCACCGCCAGGGCACCCGCGCGCTGTACCGCCTCTATGTAATTGCTGGGCAGCAGCGCCGCCCGCTGGTCCCAGACGCTCCAGCGGGCCTGCTCAAGTGCTGCGCAGATGCCGATCACGGGTCTTGACATCACCTAAACCATAGGATCAGTGCCAGTCGGGTCACCACAAGCCGCGGCGAAGGAGAGCCTATGAGCGAGCACGAGCAGGATCAACCAACCGTCAACTCCTCCCTCGACGGTGCGGCGGCAACGATCGAGCTGAACCGCCCACACGCGCTGAACGCCTGGAACACACAGTTCGGCATCGACTTGCTGGCGGCCGTGCGACAGGCCTCCGAGGACGAGCAGGCGCGGGCCATCGTGATCACCGGCGCCGGCCGGGCGTTCTCCTCCGGCGCCGACCTGAAGGACTCGAGCATGCAGACAACGCCCGAGGGGCGCCCCGACGTCTACAAAACGCTGACCGAGCGTTACCACCCGATCATGACCGCGATCCGCGAGATGCCAAAGCCTGTGATCGCATCTGTGAACGGACCGGCGGTTGGCATCGGCTGCTCCCTGGCGCTGTGCTGCGACTTGGTGCTGGCCGCCGAGAGCGCCTATTTCCTGCTGGCATTCGTGAACATCGGTCTCGCCCCCGACGGCGGCTCCTCGCTGTTCGTGCCCTCCCGCGTAGGAATGGCACGCGCCGCCGAGATGGCGATGCTCGGACAGCGCGTCTCGGCCTCCCAAGCGCTCGAGTGGGGGCTCATCAACCGCGTCGTCGCCGACGGGGAGCTTGCCGCGCAGACGCGGGAGCTCGCGGCGCGGCTCGCCGGCGGTCCCACCCGTTCCTACGCCGCGGCCAAGCGCCAGCTGAACAGCTGGCTGTACGCGAACATGGCCGCGCAGCTCGAGTTCGAGGCGCAAAACCAACGCGAAATGGTCTCTGGCGAGGACTTCCTCGAGGGCGCGATGGCCTTCATCGAGAAACGTGAACCCCGCTTCAGCGGTCGCTGAGAAGCGCCAGCGAGGATCGTGAAGCGCTTTCCGTCGGCGCGTGAATAGAATCTCGGCCGCCTTGGTCTATCGAGCCCCACAGCAAACAGGCCCAGCCGACCGCTCAAGCCGACGGCGGCGCAGGCGCCTACGCCGCTCGCTGCTCGCGACGGCGTGCGTCTCGCTCACGACGCTGCTGACGGCACCTGGCGCGTTCGCCTTCTTCACGCCTGAGTCCGGCGGCTCCCCCAACGCCAACTCGATCAACAGCCTCTACAAGGTCACGCTTGCAATCGCGCTCGTGATCTTCGTCTTCGTCGAGGTAGCGCTCGGCTACGCGCTGTGGAAGTTCAGGGCCCGCAAGGGAGCCGTCGCCGCGCAGATCCACGGCAACACAAACCTCGAGGTGGGCTGGACCGTCGGCGCGGCGGTGATCCTCATCGTGCTGGCGGTACTGACATTCATAAAGCTCTCCTCGATCCAGAATCCCGCGGACTCCAGCCCGAACGGCGACCAGCTCGTCGGCCAGACCGGGACGCTGTACGCGAGCGCGGATCGCAAGCTTCCGCCGAACAAGAAATCACTGGAAATCGAAGTGATCGGCCGCCAATACATCTGGCAGTACGTCTATCCCGGACAGGACAACCCCGACGGGCTCGGCGCCCCCTACTCCTACGAGGAGATGGTCGTGCCAACCGAAACGACGGTGACGCTCGACATCGTCTCGGCCGACGTCGTGCACTCCTGGTGGGTGCCTCAGCTCGGCGGCAAGATGCAAGCGGTGCCCGGCTACCACAACTACACCTGGTTTAAGATCTCAAAGCCCGGCATCTACCGTGGTCAATGCGCAGCCCTCTGCGGCCGCGGCCATGCGCGCATGATCGCCACAGTCAAGGCGGAGCCACCCGCGGAATTCGACCAGTGGCTTGAAAAACAGAAGCAGATGATCGCCGAAGCAAACTCCGAAGCGGCGAAGGCGCGCGCGAAGCTCAACGCCGAAGCCGGCTCAGGCACGGCGACCCCCTAGGACACCGAGGAGACCAGCGCAACATGGCCACCTACGTAGCCCCCGTTCCGCACATAGTCGCCCACCGCGCTGAGCGCGAGGCGCGAGGCTGGACCAGCTGGCTTGCGACGACCGACCACAAGCGGATCGGGATCATGTACATGGTCACGACGTTCGTGTTCTTCGTCCTCGGCGGCATCGAGGCGCTCTTGATCCGCCTGCAGCTCGGCGCGCCGGAAAACACGCTGGTCAGCCCCCAGACCTACAACCAGCTGTTCACGATGCACGGCACGACGATGGTGTTCCTGTTCGTCGTGCCGATGATGGCGGGGATCGCCAACTATTTCCTGCCGTTGATGATCGGCGCGCGCGATATGGCCTATCCGCGGCTGAACGCGCTCTCCTACTGGCTTTTGCTGGCAGGCGGCTTGGTCTTCTACGCCTCGATCTTCTGGAACCCGCCGGAAGCCGGCTGGACCAGCTACGCGCCGCTGTCCAACCAGATCTTCTCCCCCGGCGGCGGCCAGGATGCCTGGATCTACCTCGTGCACCTGACGGGCCTGTCTTCGATCCTCGGCGCGATCAACTTCTACGCGACCGTCGCGAACATGCGCGCTCCCGGCATGAGCTGGGGCCGGCTGCCGCTGTTCATCTGGGCGATCTTGACCTACTCGATCCTGATCATCTTCGCGATGCCTGTGATCGCGGGCGCGGTCACGATGCTGTTGACCGATCGGCACTTCGGCACCCACTTCTTCGACCCAGGCACCGGCGGCTCGGCGCTCCTCTGGCAGCACCTGTTCTGGTTCTTCGGCCACCCCGAGGTGTACATCATGGTGCTGCCCGGGTTCGGGATCGTCTCGGAGATCCTGCCGGTGTTCGCGCGCAAGCCGATCTTCGGCTACAGGGCGATCGCCGCCTCGACGATCGCGATCGCCTTCCTAGGCTTTTTGACGTGGGCGCACCACATGTTCACCACGCCGATCCCTCAGGCGATCCTCGTCTTCGTCATGCTGAGCTCGTTTTTGATCGCGGTACCGACCGGGGTGAAGATCTTCAACTGGATCGCCACGCTGTGGCGCGGCACCGTCGAATTCCGAACGCCGCTTTTGTTTTGCGCCGGCTTCATCTCGCTGTTCTTGATCGGCGGGATCTCCGGCGTGTTCCTGGCGATCTTCCCCGTCGACTGGCAGCTGAACGAAACGTACTTCGTGATCGCCCACATCCACTTCGTGCTTATGGGCGGCTCGGTGTTCACGATCTTCGCCGCGATCTACTACTGGTTCCCCAAGATTACGGGCCGCATGCTGGACGAAACGCTCGGCAAGACGAGCTTCTGGCTGATGTTCTGGGGCTTTCTTGGCACTTTTTTGATCCAGCACGTGATCGGCTTGGACGGCATGCCGCGGCGCGTGTACGAGTACGCGGACGTCGGCAATCTGCACCTCTACAACCTGATCTCCACGATCGGTTCGTTCATCCTGGGGCTGGGTGTGCTGGTGACGATCGTCAACGTCGTGCGCAGCCTCAAGCGCGGCGCGATCGCCGGTCCCGACCCGTGGAAGGCCAACACGCTCGAGTGGTTCACGAGCTCCCCGCCGCCGGTCAACAACTTCGATGTCATTCCGCGAGTGCGCTCGTATGAGCCGATGAAGGACATTCGCCGCGAGATTGAGCGGCGAACCTCCGGCGCCACGGTCGCCAACGGCGTGACGGTCCCAACCGGCGTCACGCAAGTAGGGGTTTAGCGACAGGTGCCAGCGCCCCGGCGCGCACCGTCTAGGATCTCCCGACGATGAGCATGCAACGGACAGACGCGGCAACCGCGCTAGCGCCGCCTCGCCTCGGTCTGGCGCCGCGCACCCGCCAGCTACTCAGCGACTACCTGGAGCTGACCAAGCCAAAGGTCCAGTCGCTGCTCTTGCTCACGACGGTTACGACGATGCTCGTCGCCGGCTCCCCCTCGCCGCTGTTGATCCTCTTGACCTGCATCGGTGGCTACCTGTCCGCCGGGGGAGCGGGCGCGGTCAACCACTGGTTTGACCGCGACATCGACGCGCACATGCGCCGCACCGCTAATCGTCCGGTCCCCTCCGGGCGGGTCTCCCCAGCCGCGGCGCTCATCTTTGGCTGCACGCTGGCTGGCCTGTCGTTCCTCGAGCTCTCGCTGACCGTCAACGTGCTTGCCGCGAGCCTCTCCTTCTGCGGCTTCCTCGGCTATGTGCTCGTCTACACGGTGTGGCTGAAGCGACGCACACCCCAGAACATCGTGATCGGTGGAGCCGCCGGGGCAGTACCCCCGCTGGTCGGCTGGGCGGCAGTCACCGGCTCGGTCAGCCCGATCGCAGTGCTTCTGTTCTTCATCGTGTTCTTTTGGACCCCGCCGCACTTCTGGGCACTGTCGCTGCTGATGAAGTCCGAGTACGAGAACGTCGGCGTGCCGATGCTGCCCGTCGTGCGTGGCGAGGACGAGACGCGCCGGCAGATCCTGCTCTACACGGTCCTTCTCTACGCCGTCACGCAACTGCCGTTCTGCGCCGGTGGCCTCGGCGGTATCTATCTCGCCGCGTCGATGACGCTCGGCCTTGGCTTCATCGGCGGGGCGGTCAGGCTGTACCGTCGCGCAGACCGCCGCAGCGCTCTGCAGCTGTATCTGTTCTCGCTCGCATACCTCGCGCTGCTGTTCTGCGCGATGGTCGCCGATGTAAAGTTGTAGCCTTAGCGGCCCATGATGACCCGTCGCCTCGCGCGCAAGAACATCCGCACCGGCCTGATCGTCGGTGCGATCTGCATGTTCATGTTCGGCATCACCTTCGTGGTCGCCGCGATCTACGTGGCATGAGCCCGCTCGATCCCGAGATTCCGCCCACCGGCGAGGAGATCCATCTTCCCGGGCCGAGCCTGGTGCCGCTGCTGGCCGCGATCGGCATCACCCTCACTGTGGTCGGCATCACGACCTTCATCGAGCTGACGATCGCCGGGGTGATCATCACGGTCGTGTGCGTCATCCGCTGGATCAGAGACACCCGCCACGACATCGACCAGCTTCCGCTCGACCCGCCGAACCACAGCTGACCATAGCTATTTAGCTATTTCGTGATACGTTACATCGCCTAGCGTAATAGGGGGTGTCGCCTATCCGCTAGCTGGCGCCCCGGCAACACGGAGGATCGGCGATGACGAATGGCGCAGACGAGCTCGGCAGGTGGTCTGACCCTGGCCTGCTGGTGCTCTGCAGCTTGGCCGACGGAGCCAAGCACGGCTATGCGATGGTCAGCGACATCGAGCAGCTAGCGGGCGTGCACTTGGGGCCCGGCACCCTCTATGGCGCGCTCTCGCGCCTTGAGTCTCACGGGCTGATCGAGGCTGCAGCGCCGGACGGCAGACGCCGTCCCTACCGGATCACCGCGGCGGGCTCGAGCGCGCTCGCCTCACAATTGCGTACGCTCGAGAGTGTCGCCAACGCCGGCCTGAGCCGCCTACGGGCAGCCGGAGTGGCCGCATGAGGTCTCACAACCACAGGCGCTCGCGGATGCTTGCGGGCCTGGCGCGATCGCTTCTGTGGCTCTACCCGGAACCGTGGCGAGACCGCTACGAAGCTGAGATGCTCGCGCTGCTCGAGGACGACCCACCGGGAGTGGGGGCACTCGCGTCGCTGCTCGGGGGTGCGCTGGACGCTCACCTGCGGCCCCAGCGAAACTGGCGTACCAGCGCCACGCCCGCCGCGCTGATGAGGCTCTCGGTCGGGGGGCTGTTCAGCTGTTGGATCCTGCTCAGCCTGGCCGGCAGCGGCTTTGCCAAGGAGACCGAGGGCTTCTCAGCAGTCGAGTCGGCCCATCCGCTGCTTCAGGTGGCGCGCTACGCGGTCCTCGCGGGTGCTGGGCTCGGCTGCGCCGCGATCGCGGTCGGGGGCCTGCCGCTGCTCTGGCAAGCGCTGCACAGGATGCTCGTCGACCGCGACACCCGCCTGGCCGGTTGGATCGCCGCGCCGGCGCTCTGTCTAGGGGCGCTGGGGGCGCTCGCGGTCCTGCTGATGGCCGTAGCGCCATCGCGCCATGGCTTCCCGGCGTCGTTCGCGCTCGAGATCGTTGTGCCGCTCACGCTGGCCATGCATGCCTTTGCGCTGGTCTGCTCGCTCGCGCCGAAAGTGGTGATGCGCCGCTGCCAGCCGGGCGTCGTGGCGCTGCGCAGAGCATGCGTGGCGGGCCAGGCGCTGTCCATCGCGATCTTGCTGGTCTGCGCCGGGCTGCTCGTCTACGTGCCAGCGCTGGTGGTGCAGGCGCCGCTGCCAGCAGAGGCGCCCTCGGGCCCCTATGGCCTGAGCACGGCGGCGACGCTGTGCCTGTCGCTGGCGGGCGCTGTCGCGGCTAGCGCCATGGCCCTGGTGGCCTCAGCCCGCAGCCGCCGCGCGCTGCGCGCAGAGGCCCAATAGGGTCAGCCGCACAAGCCGGTCGGCGTCAGCTCGGGTGTCTGTTGGAGCACCGCGCACGCCCCCCGGAGCGTGCGCGGTCTCCTTGATCGGAGCGCGCCCTCATCGGCGCTCCGATGCCCCTACCCCACCGCCGCGCTCGCCGGGACGGGGCAGATCGCGCCGTCGTCTGTCCAACAGCGGACGACGTCGCGCACGGAGAGAATCCCCACTATCTCTCCGGCCTCCAGGACTATGAGGTGGCGGAAGCCACCGCGCACCATCGCCGCGGCTGCCTCCTCCAGGGACCAGTCGGGCGCCGCGAAGACGACCTCGCGCGTCAGATGGTCTGCGACCCGCTCGGAATCGGGATCCTGGCCCTCGGCGATCGCGTGCAGCACGTCGCGCTCGGTGAGGATCCCGGGGCCGTGCGCGTCGGGGTCGATGACGACCGCCGCGCCGACATTGCGGGTTGCCATCAGGCGCGCAGCGTCACGCAGAGTGTGCCCGGGACCCACCGTGAGAATCATCGGATTCATCCCCTCGTGGACCTGCATCACGACTCCTTTCCCGGCTAGCCCCCCGGACCTCGTACCCGGAGTAGATTGCAACTATTGCCTCAATGTATTGGTAAGGCGCACGACAGTCAAGTCCCAACCGTGCGAGCTTCAATACCCTCGGTGCAACTCACCCACACGTTCATCGGACGAAGGCACTAGGATCACGCATCCGATGAACGTGTACGTCATAGCCAACGCGAGCACAGGCAACATCGATGCGCAATAGACGCCCGCTGATAGTGACGTTGATCGCCGCCGCGATCGCGACAGCGATCGGCATCGCGCTCAGCTTCATCATCCACTGGTTTCCCGTTCAGGCCTCCGCCCAGGCGAAGAACACCGACAGGCTCTATCACGTGCTGGTGATCGCCTCGATCCCGATCTTCGTGCTCGTCGTGAGCACAATCCTCTACTCGGTTTGGCAGTACCGCATGAAGCCAGGCGAGGAGCTCAAGGACGGCCCGCCGATTCACGGCAACACGCGTCTTGAGGTTATCTGGACCGCGATTCCCGCGATGCTCGTGCTAGCGCTGGTCTCCTACTCGTTCGTGATCCTGCACGACAACGAGAAGAAGCCGGCTCGCGAGATCCAGGTGCAGGTCACCGGCCAGCAGTTCTTCTGGTCATTCGTCTATCCCTCCTCGGTGACCGGCGGCAAGCCAGTGGAAAGCGACCAGCTGTATTTGCCCGCGAACGAGTCCGTCCAGTTCCAGATGCGCTCCAAGGACGTGATCCATGCGTTCTGGATTCCCGCCTTCCGCCTGCAGGAGGATGTCGTCCCCGGGATCACGACCACCTACCGTGCCACGCCGGACCGCATCGGCACCTACCCTGTCGTTTGCAACCTGCTGTGTGGCCTAGGACATTCGACAATGCGCACGAACGTGCATGTCGTCTCCGAAGCGCAGTTCCAACAGTGGCTCAAGAGCAAGGGCGCCTCCTCGAGCACGACCGTCACGAAACCATGAGCGCCACGAGGAGCGCACAGACAGCCGCTGCGCCATGCCCGAGGCCCGCGCAGTACGCTTCTACAGCGGCCGCTCGCACAGGTCCGCGACAGGCGTCCGCGGACATGGTCACCAGATTGAACGGAGGGGATTGATGGTCGCCAGGTTCAAGACACCGGGCTTCTATCGGGCGTTGCTCGGAACGGCTCTCGGCGGCGTTTTCGCCACGGCCCTGACCTGGATAGTGCGCATGTCCACGGGCCACGCGACCTTCCACCACTATCTATCCGGCGAAGCGATCCTGACCGTCTCGCTGATCGCCTGCCCGATCTTCTTCGTCATCGGCCTCGGCGTCTTCGACTACTGGTTCCACTGGGCGGCCGGCAGACCAACCCGACCCGAGGATCACTCAAACCACGGGGCCTTCACGTGGAAGGACTACTTCAAGGTCAACACCGACCACAAGGTGATCGGCGTCCAGTACGTCGTCACGTCGTTCATCTTCCTGCTGATTGGCGGCCTGATCGCCATGCTGATGCGCGCCGAGCTCGCCCAGCCCGGCGCGCAGTTCGTCGACGCGAACACCTACAACGGGCTGTTCTCGGTCCACGCCTCGATCCTCATCTTCTTCTTCATCATCCCCGTCTTCGCCGGGCTCGCCAACTACGTACTGCCGCTGATGATCGGCGCGCCTGACATGGCCTTCCCGCGGCTGAACGCGCTCTCCTTCTGGCTTCTGCCGCTCGGCGGGATTGTGATGCTCTCGAGCTTCCTCGCGCCCGGAGGCTCGTTCGCCAACGGCTGGACCGCGTACGCGCCGCTGTCCACCGCCGCGCCCGTCGGCCAGAACTTCTTCTCGATCGGCGTGCAGTTCGCGGGCGCCTCGTCGATAGCGACCGCCCTGAACTTCCTGGTCACGATCATCACGATGCGCGCGCCGGGCATGAGCTTCTTCCGCATGCCCCTGCTGGTGTGGGCCAATTTCTCGACCTCGCTGCTGGTGGTGATCGCAACCCCGTTCGTCGCCGCCTCACAGTTCTTCAACCTGCTCGATCGGTCGCTCGGCTTCAACTTCTTCAACGCGGCCAAGGGCGGCAACGTGCTGATGTACCAGCACGTCTTCTGGTTCTACTCGCACCCGGCGGTCTACATCATGATGTTGCCCGGCTTCGGCATCATCAGCGAGATCTTGGCCACCAAGGCGCGCAAGCCGATCTTCGGCTACCGCATGATGGCCTTCTCGCTGCTTGCGATCGTGGTGCTCGGCTTCACCGTCTGGGCGCACCACATGTTCACCTCCGGGATGCCCGCCTGGGTACGCATCCCTATGGCGATCACCACCGTCGTGATCGCCGTGCCGACCGGCATCAAGATCTTCTCCTGGCTTGCGACGCTGTGGCGCGGGGTGCTGCACCTGGACACCTCGATGCTATTCGCCCTCGGCTTTCTGACGACATTCACGCTCGGCGGGATCAGCGGCGTGATGCTCGCGATGATCCCGTTCGACATCCACGTGAGCGCCAGCTACTTCATCGTGGCCCACATCCATTATGTGCTGTTCGGCGGTTCGCTGATGACGATCTTCGCCGGCGTCTACTACTGGTTCCCGAAGATGACCGGGCGCATGTACGACGAGCGGCTGGGCAAGTGGCACTTCTGGAGCACGTTCGTCTTCTTCAACCTGACGTTCGCGCCAATGCACATCCTCGGCCTACAAGGCATGCCCCGCCGCGTAGCGACCTACTCGGCACAGTTCGCAGACCTGAACCTGATGATCTCGATCTGCAGCTGGCTGCTGGGCCTGTCGACCCTAGTGTTCGTCTACAACATCGTCACTAGCTGGCGCGGCGGCCCACGCGCGGTCGCCAACCCGTGGCGCGCGATGACGCTCGAGTGGCAGGTCTCCTCGCCACCACCCGTGTTCAACTTCGACAAGGTCCCGACCGTCGTCGGTGGGCCATACGAGTACGGTATCCCCGGCGCGGTTCACGGCATCCTCGAGCCGGCTCACGTCGGCGGTGCCAGGGAGCCGGCCGGGGTGAGCAGCGGCACTCATATGAGCGGCGAGTGAGGAGATTGGTGCGATGAGTGAAGTCCTGGTTGTCGCCAGCCGCACGCTCGGCGGCGAGAGACTGCACGGGCGAGTGCGTGAGCTCGCCGCGAGCGAAGGCGCGCGGTTCCGGCTGATCGTGCCGCAGAGCAAGCCCTCGAGCGGTCTTGTGATCTACGACGAGGCGGTCCGTGACGCCGCGCAGGCGCGCGTCGACCTTGCGATGTCGGTGATCGCCGGCGAGGGCATCGAGGCTACCGGCGAGGTCGGCGACCCGGACCCGTTTCTCGCGACGATGGACGCGATCTCAGACCGCCGCCCAGACCGGATCATCCTCTCCACCCTGCCGAGCACACATTCGGGCTGGTTGCGGCGCGATTTGATTGAGCGCATCGAAAACGCCTCCGGCCTGCCGGTGGAGCACATCATCACCGACCTCTCGCAGGAACAGCTGCCCTTCCACGTCGCCCTGGTCGTCGCCAACAAGACCTCCCGCGGCGATGAGCTGATCTCCCACCTGAGAGAGAAGGCGCAGTCCAGCGACCGCCAACAGCTGTACATCGCGGTCGTGCCGCAGCAGGACGGCGGTGGCCTCGCACCGCGCGAGGCGCGCATCCGCCTCGCCGCGATGCTCGACCGTCTGCAAACGGAGGACTTGGTCAGCTCCGGGATGATCGGCGACCCGGACCCCTACACCGCGGTCATCAACGCACTTGAGCTGTTCACTGTGGACGACGTCGTCATCTCCACGCTCCCGGGCGAGCGCTCGGGCTGGATGCGCGCGGAATTGATCGAGCGGGTCAAGAGGGCCACCTCGAAGCCGGTTGAGCATGTTGTCGTCGATCTCACGGCCCCCGAGGCCGTGGCGGGCTAGGAGAAGAAATGGAGGCAGCCAGTATCGCTCACGCGGGCCACGGCGAACACCACGGCCCGCCACCCGCCCACAAAAGCTCGCGTGTCGACCCGCAACTGCTCGGAATGCTGCTTTTCATCATCTCCGAGGTGATGGTCTTCGGTGCGTTCTTCACCGCCTACTTCTTCATACGTGTCGCCAACGGCGACCCGTGGCCCGCCACTCACACGCAGCTGCCGGTGCTACCGACGTTCTTCAACACGCTGATCCTGGTGTCCTCCTCGTTCACGATGCACTGGGCGCAGACGGCGATCAAGAAAGGCAACCGCCTCGCGCTAAAGGCCGGGATCCTCACGACCTTCCTGCTCGGCTGCACGTTCCTGTTCCTACAGATCAACGAGTACGCGAACATCGGCTTTGCGCCCCAGGACCACGCCCAGGGCACGATCTTCTACTCGCTGACAGGCCTACATGGCGCGCACGTCACGATCGGCCTGATCCTGTTGTTGTTCGTCACGATCCGCGCGTTCCGCGGCCACTACTCCTCCGAGGAGCACCGTGGCGTCGAGATCCCGGGGATCTACTGGCATTTCGTGGACGTGATGTGGATCATCGTCTACGCCACCGTCTACCTCATCTAGGACCGCTTTGATCCGCGGCGGCAGGCTGAGTGGCGGATGCTGAACCCGCTGCGCTCCGAGGAGGAGGCATTCCGCTTCCTGCTGTATGCGATCGCGGTGATCGCCGTTATCGTCGGGGCGATCCTGCTCGCGCGATCGCTGCTGTGAGAGCGCTCTAGCCGCGGATCCCAGCAAGGCTGCCGTCCTCCTCGGGCCTCGACAGCGCTGCGCGCCCGAGAAGGCCGCTGAACACCAGGCCGTGAGACAGGTGTAGTCGGTGCGGATGAGTTCGCCATCTCGCTCTAGCAGAGCATTATCCTGCCGCCAGGGGAATCGTTGCCAGGACAACCTCGGTGGACCACGCAGCCGTCCGCTGCCGTATCTAGGAGGTCCGGGCGCGCGTTCCATGCGCGGCACCCCATCCATGATGCGCTCCTTGAGCCAGCGCCCGTCCCCCGCCGTCCGGGGATGTCTTTCTGCGCCGCTGCTCGCGCGCGAGGAGTGCTGCTACTTGACCGTCAGCGTCCCATACATCCCCGCGGCGCGGTGACCGGGGGCTTGACAGAAGAACGTGTAGGTGCCGGGCTTGAGCGTGACGTGCACCGAGACGCTGCCCTTCGCCGTGAACGGACTCGCGCCCACCACGGTGCCGGTCCCGTTTGCGCCCTTTTCGCCGGCTTCGACTGCGATGTTGTGCGACACGCCCGAGGCGTTCGGCATTTCGATCGTCACGGCGCCCGGCTTAGCGCTCGCCGATTTCGTCACGTAGGCGAGCTGCCCGGCCGGGTCGGCGGCGATCTGCAGCTTGCCGGCCTTCTCAACCGCCGGCTTGCCGGAGCCGGGGGCTTTCACCGCGGTCGCCAGCAGGCCGCTGTCAGATCCCGACTTGGCGGCCGAGTCGGCGATGTAGGCGGCGATGTCTTTGAGCACCGCGCCGCTGGCGAGGCCTTTCGGCATCAGCCCTTCCGGGTTGGGGTTCTCCACCTGGCCTTCGACGACGGTGCGCACCGTGTTGCGCCCGCCGCCTTCGTTGACGGCCGCGCGGAACGCTTCGTCGAGGTTCGGTCCGACCGTGCCCTTCGTTTCGGCGCGCGCGAGCGTGTGGCAGGCACCGCACTTGGCGACGAACATCTGCTTGCCCGCGATCAGGTTCGGGTTCTCCCCGCCCTTGACCGAGCAGCCTCCGGCGGCGAGCGCGAGCGCGCCCGCGCCGGCCAGGAGCACGAGCCTGGCGAGATGCTTGTGTAGCGGCATCGTTCTCATCAGCGCGGGAACTCTATCCGAAGGACCGGTCCTCTGGCGCCTGCGTCGGCGGTGCTCACGGGGGCGGTCGGCGCCGTCCCCCCGCGGGCTTCTGTAGAGTGCGCGGGGTGAACACCAAGCAGCGTTACCGTCTCCGCAATCCCGTCAGCGGCAGGGAACTGCTCATAGCGGCCGAGCCCGAGGAGATCTACCTCGATCGGGACACCAAGGAGTCGCTGGAGGTCGTCGGGAAGGTCCTGCCGCTGGCGCCGTCGCAGTCGAAACTGCCTTGGGCGGTGGAGAACCTCAGGTTCTGCCCGTGGTGCGAGCAGCTGGCGCAGAAGGACCTCAACGACTGTCCGACATGCGGGCGGCGCATGGGGCCACTCGGCGGGTGAGGCACGCCGTGCACGGATCCGTTCGTGCTCTGCTGACCATGCTGGTCGTGCTCGCGCTGGCGCTGGCGCTGGCGGCCTGCGGTGGGTCGGCCAAAGTGTCTGACGCCGTCCCGGCAAGCACGCCAGGCGTCACCCCACCGACGAGCACGACCGCTGAAGCCGAAGCGGCGAACACCACCAGCACGTCCACCACCACTACCGGGCACACCAAGACCTCCAGCACCGGCTCGAGCACCAACTCGAGCGAAACGGGAACCGAAGAATCAAGCGGCTCCTCCGCCGAACACGAAGCCGAAGCCTCGAAAGAACCGTCCGGTGGCACCCCCGTCAAAGAAGAAGCAAAAACGGAAGCGGGCGGCGCGGAATCCAGCTCCCCGACTGGCGGCGCCAGCGCACCTGAAAAAAAATAGGAGCGCGCGCCTCGCGCTAGCCCCCTTCTCCGGCTAGCTCCCTCTCCGCGAGGCTCTCGGGGGAATCAGGGGGTTGAGATCAGCGTCGCGCTGTAGGTAAGCCGCGCGGTGCTGTAGAGGCAGTAGTACTGCAGCACGCTACCTATCTGTGTGTGAGTGCTCTGCGTGCTCGTCTTAGAGCACTGCGCCTTTGGACGACTCGCGCGCCAGGAGGTAGAGCTGGCGAACCCGAGCGCGAGCGCCGGCGCCCAGGAGGGGACGGTGAGCGCAACGATGTCGCCCTTCTTTACCTGAAGCGTCCGTTCCAGCGGGAACTGGGTGGTCATGCCGAAATAGGGCTGGAGCTTCACCAGCGGGCTCTGGGCGACCAACAGATAGGAGAGGTTCGGCTTCTTCTGCTTGCGCAGAATCGCTATGCCGGCGGTCGCTTCGCCTCCCTCGTTGGCGTTGAAGAACTTGATCTGCGTGGGGTTCGGCTTACCGAGTTTGATCGTCCAGGCAACGACCGTGCCAGCGCGGGGGACCGTCAACGGGCTGCGGACGTTGCCTACCTTCACCTGAAAGCCGGTCGTGCGACTGACGACCAGACACGGGTTCGAGGGGCAGCTCGAGACTGTCGGTGGGGTCGTTTCGGGGATTTCGCCGACTTCCGTGAGCTTCCCGAGCGCGCCAATCGGAGCGAGCAGGAGCGCCGCGATGCCGACGATGAGCGCCAGGAATGCACGTTTCATGCTCAGCCTATGAACACTCGAGGCCCGTGTATGTAGCGGTGGCGTGGTTTTCACCGTCTCTCTAGTTCTCCGGCGAGCCGGCCGCTCCTGCCTGCAAGGCGTGCTAGCCGCCTTCCAGGGCACTCGCGGCCTGCGCGATCTGCTGTTGGTCGCCGGGCTTGGGGATCCACGGCAGGCGCAGCGGGTCCGACCGGTAGCGGGGAATCACGTGTACGTGAAAGTGAAAGATGGTCTGCCAGGCGGCCGCACCGCAAGAGTTGATGAGGTTCACCCCGTCGGCGGCCAGGCGCTCGCGCATACGGTTGGCGAGCCGCTGGGCGGCGAGCGCGACGGCCTGCAGGTCCTCCCGCTCGACGCTCAAGAGGTCCGCGGCGTGGGTCCGTGGGATCACCAGCGCGTGCCCGTTGGTCGCAGGGTTGATGTCCATGAAGGACACGGTGCGCTCGTCTTCGTCGATGACCCTGGCCGACATCTCGCCGGCGATGATCTTGCAAAAGATGCAGTCCTGCTCGCTCATTGTGGCTGGCATCCTATTGCGCTGAGGGAGAGCTGGTTGCCAGCAGCTCGGCGCGGGGTTCCGCGAGAGCCCTCCGAGTAGAAGCGCCGGGCGTCCCTCGAGCGCGTCGCTGACTGCACTTCGCTCACGCCGCCTCTGGGGCTGCCAGCCGAGGACCTGCTATCTGGCCAGGAGGGCGCGTGCGTACTCCAGCGCCTGGGTACGCGAGGTGAGCTTGCCGGCGTACTGGGCGCGGGTGAGCTCCTCGAGCAGAGCACCGATGCGTGGGCCGGTCTCGATCCCGAGCTCGCGGGCGAGCTCGTCGCCGCGCAGCGGGGGCTTCGGCGGCCCGTGCTCGCGCCAGGCGAGCGCGTCGTTGAGCATCTGGCGGGCGAGCCGCATGTGCGCGTCGATCGCCTCGCTCGAGCGCTCACCACGGGTCGCCAGGCGGTCAGCGACCGACAGCAGCGTGACGTCGACCTCTACCGGCTCGCAGGCGCGCAGATACGCGAACACGGTCTCGCGCGCGAGCGGCTGCGGCTCGTGCACCAGAAAGCCGAGCCGCAGATGGTGCTGGGCGAGGCTCGCGACGTGCTTGCGCAGCCGCGTGCTGGCGTGCAGCCTCCCGAGCAGGGCGCTCGCTAGCCGTGCTCCCTGCGTGTCGTGGCCGATGAACGTGACCCAGCCATCGGAGCGCACCTCGCGTGTGGCGGGCTTGGCGGCGTCGTGCAGCAGCGCCCCCCACCTCAGCGCGTCGCCGCGCGTCAGCTCGTCCGCGAGTGGCTCATCCAGCAGACGGGCAATGGCGGCGGCGTGCTCGGCGCCGAGAACCGCCGCCGGGTCGCGCTGCAGCTCGAGCACCCCGCGGAGCACCTCAAGGGTGTGGTCGTGCACGTCGAGGTGATGGAAGCGGCTCTGGCGCACGCCCTGCAAGGCGTGCAGCTCTGGCAGCAGAACCGGTGTGAGGCCGAGCTCGTCCATCAGCGCGAGCCCGCGGATCGGGTCGTCTGCCGCGATTACGCGCCGCAGCTCCATGAAGATCCGCTCGGCCGAGACGTCCTTTAGCGCGCCGGCGTGGGCGCGGGCGAGACTGAGCGTCTCGGCATCAGGGCGCAGTGAGCGCTCGAGCGCGATCCTCACCAGGCGCAGCACTCGCAGAGGGTCGTCGGCGAACGCGCGCCCGCTCACAGCCCGCAAGCAACTTGCGGCGAGGTCATCGCGCCCGCCGAGCGGATCGATCAGCTCTCCGCCCTGCAGCGGCTCGGCGATCGCGTTGACGGTGAAGTCGCGGCGCGCGAGATCCTCCTGCAGCGTCTGACCACACAGCCGCTCGACATCCACCTGCCAGTGCTTGTCGTGCGCGACGATACGCCATGCACCGAAGCGTTCAGAGAGAGGGAAGCATGCCGCTTTCCCCGCGGCGTGCGCGATCGCTCGTGCCGCCCGCTCAGCGTCGCCATCAATGACCACGTCGATGTCGATCATCTCGTGGCCGAGCAGCCGGTCGCGCAACGCGCCGCCGACCAGCCACGCGGGGGTGCCCGCCAGCGCGGCGCGCGCAGCGGCAAGTGCGTCGCTCGCGCCGGCAGCTCGACCATCTGCGGCTATGGCGCGTCGACCCCCTCGACACCGTCGTGACGGTCGTAGACGCGCGTCACGCGTGGGGTGAGCCCACAGGTGACCTCGTAGTTGATGGTGTCAAGGGCCCGCGCGACCTGCTCGGCGGTTATCCGCTGTGTCCCCTGCTTGCCGATCAGTACCGCCTCGCTGCCGCACATAGAGACAGCATCCGCGGCGGGCCCCAGGTCGACGGTGAGGCTGTCCATGCTGATCGTCCCGACGAGCGGGTAGCTGCGGCCGCCGATCAGCACCTGTGCGTTGTTTGACAACCCCCTGCGCCAGCCGTCGCCGTAGCCGATCGGCAGCACCGCGAGGTGTGTCTCCCGCTCGGCGAAGAAGCGCCTGCCATAGCCCGCGGACTCCCCCGGCTGATAGCGCTTGACCTCCGCGACGCGTGAGCTCAGCTCGAGCGCCGGCTCAAGCCGGCGCTCGAGGGGATCCTCACCAAACGGGTCAAGGCCGTAGATCGCTATGCCGCAGCGCACCATGTCAAAGTGCGCGCGCGGACAGCGCAGCGTCGCTGCGCTGTTGGCGGCGTGCACCACGAGCTGGGGATGCGAGCGCTTGATCGGCTGAGCCCAGCTACTGAAACGCTCGAGCTGCTCCTTGAAGAACTCACCGGCCGGCTCATCGGCGGTCGCGAAGTGAGTCATGACCCCCGCAAGGTCGACGTCGCTGGCGGCGATGGCGGCCGCCGCAGCGCGCGAGGCCTCCTGCGGATCCTTGCAGCCGAGCCGCCCCATGCCGCTGTCGAGCTTGATGTGCACACGCGCACGCACACCCGCGGCGGCGGCGAGCTGCTGCGCGCGCTGGACGTGACGCTCGCGCCACAGCACAACCTCGACGTTCAGTCCTAGCGCCTGCTCCAGCTCGTCGGCGCACAGCGGCCCCATGATCAAAAGCCGCGTGTCCAGCGCCTGCCTGACCTCCCGCGCCTCCTCCAGGCTCGCCACCGCTAGCCAGCTCGCGCCACCTTTGAGCGCCGCGCGCGCACACGGCAGCACACCGTGGCCGTAGCCGTTGGCCTTGACGACCGCGCACAGCTGCGTCTCGCCTTTCAGCTCGCCTCGCAGGCGCATGCAGTTACGCTCGATCGCGGCAAGGTCGACTCGTGCCTGTGCGCGCGGCAAGCTCACCGGCTGCCCTCACCCGCACGGGCGGCCGGCAGCTGCGCGACGACATCTGAGGCGATGACGCCCTCGGCGGTGCCGCACGCAGCGGCTGCACGCCGCCCCGCCGCGGCGTGCAGCCATACCCCCGCGCAGGCGGCCGTGAACGCGTCCAGCGATTTCGCCAACAGCGCGGCGATCACGCCGGTCAGCGCGTCACCGGACCCGGCGGTCGCGAGTCCCGGGCTGGCGCCGGCGCTTACAGCGATGCGCCCCTCCGGGTCGGCGATGAGCGTGTCGTCACCCTTCAGCACGACAACCGCGTTCGCGCTGCGGGACGCGCGGCGCACGTGCTCGACGCGTTCGCGCTCCACCTGCTCGCTGGTCAGCTCGAGTAGGCGCGCGAGCTCACCCGCGTGCGGGGTGAGCACGGTATCACCGCCTCTCTGCGCGAGATCGTCGAGCAGGGCGGCATGCGCGTTCAGGGCATCGGCGTCGATGACGGCGGGGGCTCGCGAGCGACGCGCGAGCCCCCGCGCAAACGCGAAGGCACCATCCGAGCGTCCCAGCCCAGGGCCGAGAGCAAGCGCGCCAGCGCGCTCGAGCGCGTCAAGGACAACCGGCACTGCCTCGATGGTCACAGCGCCGTCACGTTCATCCAGCGCCCGGGTCATCACCTCCATCAGCTGCACATCGATCACGTGGGCCTGGGAGCCCGGGACACAGGCGGTGACGTATCCCGCTCCTGCGCGCATCGCGGCGAGCGAAGTGATCGCCGGTGCCCCCATCAGCCCCCGTGAGCCTCCCGCCACAACGACGTGGCCACTTGTGAACTTCGTCGCGTGGGCGTCCCTGACCGGCAGCCGCTCGGCGACGCGTGAGGTGATCAGCCCGATGTCCGCCTGCAGCGGCGCGCCCCGGGGGATGCCGATGTCGACGACCTGGACTTTGCCAGCGTGTGACTTGCCGGGGTTCACCCACAGACCCGGCTTGGCGGCGTGGAAAGTGACGGTCGCGTGCGCTCGCACAGCGTTCCCGGCCACCACTCCGGTGGATGCGTCCACGCCGCTCGGCACGTCGGCGCTCACCACCGGGCAGCCTGCCTGGTTGATCTGGTCGATTGCGTGTGCGACGGCCCCGCGCGGCTCCCCCTGAAAGCCTGTTCCGAGCAGTGCGTCGATGATCAGCGCGGCTCGCTCGAACTCAGCGGCGTGCTCACCGGCGGCGGTGAGCACGAGCGGCCGTCCGCCGCCGAGGCGCTCGAGGTTCACCGCGGCGTCACCGGAGATCTCGTCGAGCGGGGCGGTGGCAACAAGGCGCACCTGCCGGCCCTCGTCTCGCAGTATGCGCGCGGCGACGAGGCCGTCGCCGCCGTTGTTGCCCTTGCCGATAATCACCAGCACCGCTCCGTCACGCACGACGCTGGCGGCAACGCGCGCGAGTTCGAGCCCGGCGCGCTCCATCAGCTCGAGCGAAGCAACGCCCCGGCGCTCGATCGACCAGCGGTCTATCTGGCGCATCGTCTCAGCGTCCGGAAGCGGCTCACACCAGTCCGGCAAGGTTCTCATGGCTTGCGATGCTAGAGCCCCGTTGGGCGGAGCTACTCCACGGTTACGGTCTTGGCGAGGTTGCGTGGCTGGTCGACGTTCAGGCCACGCAGGCGTGCGATCTCGTACGCCAGTAGCTGCAGCGGGATCACGGCCAGCAGCGACTGCAGCATCCAGTCGCTGGCGGGGATGCGGATCACCTGCTCGGCGTGCTCGCCGATCGCCAGATCGCCCTCTGAGGCGATCGCGATGACGTGCGCGCCGCGGGCACGCACCTCCTGCATGTTGGAGATCATCTTCTCGAGCACAGGCGACTCCGTGGCAACGCACACCACGGGGGTCGACTCGTCCAGCAGCGCGATCGGCCCGTGCTTCATCTCGCCCGCGGCGTACGCGTCGGTCGCGATGTACGCGATCTCCTTGAGCTTCAGCGCGCCCTCGAGGGCGACACCGCGGCCGGCGTGACGACCGAGATACAAAAAGAACTCGGCGTCCTTGTGTGCGCGCGCGATCTCCGTCAGATCGAGCGAGCCCAACAGGAGCTCGACCTTGCTCGGGAGCGCCCGCAGCTCCCCTATCAGCCGGCGTATGTCGTCCGCCTGAAGCGTGCCGCGCAGCCGCGCGAGGTTCAGCGCCAGCAGGTACAGCACCGCGACCTGGCAGACGAATGTCTTGGTTGCGGCGACGCTCACCTCCTGCCCGGCGCGCGTGAACAGCACCCCGTCAGCCTCGCGTGTCGCCTGAGAGCCCATCACGTTGGTGACCGCGAGCACCCGCGCTCCCCGTTCGCGGGCGAGCCGCATCGCGGCGAGCGTATCGGCTGTCTCACCGGACTGGGAGATCCCGATCACGAGATCCCCATCGCTTACGACCGGGTTGCGGTAGCGGTACTCGGAGGCGACGTCCATGTCGACCGGTATGCGCGCCCACTCTTCCAGCGCGTAGCGGCCAATCAGCCCCGCGTTGAAGGAGGTGCCGCAGGCGACGATCACGATCCGCTGCGCCCCGCGCAGCAGCTCCTCGTCGAGCGCCCCGTCGATCGTCAAATCGACCCTGTCGGGGTTCGCCAGCCGGTCAGAGATCGTGTCGGCGAGGACGTCGGCCTGCTCGTATATCTCCTTGAGCATGAAGGTCTCATAGCCGCCCTTCTCGGCCTGCTCTTCATCCCAGTCGATCTCGGTGAGCTCACGGTCGATCTCCGCGCCGTCGGGGCCGAAGAACGTCACGCCGTCGGGCTGGATGACGACGATCTCACCATCGTTGATGTATTGAAGCGAACGTGTGTGCTCCAGAAAAGCGGGGATCGCGGAGGCCAGGAACTGCTCGCCCTCGCCGCGGCCGACGATCAGCGGGCACTCCTTGCGTACCCCGACGAGGACCTCGGGGTCATCGAGGCTCATCGCCACGAAGGCGTAGTGGCCATGAAGTTCGCTGTAGGCGGCGCGGACAGCCTGCGCGAGCGTCCCCTGCGCGAGGTGGTGCGCGACGAGATGCGCGATCACCTCAGCATCGGTTTCGGAGGTGAAGGTGGCACCCATGTCCGATAGGCGCTGCTTGAGCTCTATGTAGTTCTCGACAATGCCGTTGACGACGACGTGCACGCGGTCTGAGCTGTCGTTGTGCGGGTGCGCGTTCTCCTCGCTTACCCGCCCATGGGTGGCCCAGCGAGTGTGTGCGATGCCGATAGTGGAATGCTCGCGGTAGGGCTCTGCGCTAGCGCCGGCCACGACAAGGGCCTTGCGGTGTGCTTCGAGGCGCTGTGCGAGCGCATCGAGGTTGCCGACCGCGCGGACCGTCTCGATGTGCCCGTCGGCTATGACCGAGATGCCCGCGGAGTCATAGCCGCGGTACTCCAGGCGCCTCAAGCTCGCCAACAGCAGATCCTGCACAGGACGCTTGCCGACATAACCGACTATTCCGCACACTGGAGGGCGGGCTCCTTTTCATGGGCCGTTTGACGAAAGCGAAGCGACGCGGCGCCCGGTGGTGACCGCGACCCCCTTAGCCAAATGTCACTGCAAGATAGTAGCGGCCGCGACCTAGCGGTTTTTGCGGGCGCGCCTCAGGCGAGCTCGCGCTCGATCAGCTCCACCAGGCGTGAGCAGACCTCCTCGGTCTCCTCGTCGTTGGGGGCCTCGACCATGACCCGCACGAGCGGCTCGGTGCCGCTGGGGCGGACCAGGACGCGCCCGCGGCCGGAGAGTCGCTCGTTCTCGGCGTCCACCGCGTCGCTGACGAGCTCGGCGTGGTGGATCGCCTCGCGGTCCCGTACACGCACGTTAACCAGGCGCTGGGGAAGCTTTTGCATCGCCTGGCGCTCTGACAGCGGCCTGCCGGCGAGCGCCTCGAGCGCCAAGAGAGCGCTGGCAATCCCGTCACCTGAGCGGTTGAAGCTCATGTCGATGATGTGGCCTGACTGCTCACCGCCAATCACCCAGCCACGGGAGCGCAGCTCCTCCAGCACGTAGCGGTCACCGACGTTGGTCGTCGCCACCGAGATTCCGGCTTGCTCCATCGCTGTGTGAAAACCGTAGTTGGTCATCACCGTGACCACGATCCCATCGCCGGCGAGCCGGCCGGTGCGCTTGAGATGCAGTACTGCGAGGGCCATCAGCTCGTCGCCGTCCACGACGACGCCGTGGCTGTCGGCGGCGAGCACGCGGTCGCCGTCGCCGTCGAACGCGAAGCCGACGGCGTGGCCGCCGGAGCGCACCCGCTCGGCGAGCTCCTCGATGTGCGTCGAGCCACAGTCGGCGTTGATGTTGCGCCCATCGGGAAGGTCCGCGAGGACCGTCACGCTCGCGCCGAGGCGCCTGAATATCTCTGGCGCGACGTGGAAGGTGGCACCGTTGGCGCAGTCGAGCAGCACGTCCAGACCCGTCAGGTCCAGCGAGCCGAAACGGGTGTGCAGCTCCCGCAGGTAGTCCTCATGGGCGCCGCGCAGCTCTGCTATGCGCCCGATGCGCCCGGTGCTAGAGCTGCGCGCCTGCCCACCGGCGAGGTGCCCTTCGATCGCTTCCTCGGTCTCGTCGGTGAGCTTGTAGCCATCGCTGCCGAAGAACTTGATGCCGTTGTCGTAGTAGGGGTTGTGCGAGGCGGAGATCACGACACCCAGGTCAAAGCCGTAGCGGTCGATCAAAAGCGGCGCGGTCGGAGTCGGCAGCACGCCGGCTAGCAGGACCTCGCCGCCGGCGGAGGCGATACCCGCGGCGAGTGCGGCCTGCAGCATCTCGCCGGACTCGCGCGTGTCACGTATGACGAGCACCCTGGCGCGCTCAGACCCGGTTTGGATCGTCGCGGCGCGCCCCAAGCCGAGGGCGAGCTCGGCGCTGAGGAACTCGCCGACCGCGCCACGAACGCCATCGGTACCGAACAGCCTTCTGTTCGTCTGCGCTGGGGCGGTGCTCATCTTGGATTCTCGCTCTGAACTGCCACCCGGCGAGCGCCGCGGATTGCTAGCGCTTTGAGAACTGCGGGCGCTTACGTGCCTTCTTCAAGCCCGCCTTCTTGCGCTCCTTGGCGCGCGAGTCACGGGTGAGGAAGCCACGGCGCTTGAGCTCGCCGCGCAAATTCGGGTCGGCTTCGAGCAGCGCGCGGGAGACGCCGTGGCGCAACGCGCCGGCTTGCGCCGAGATACCGCCGCCATGCAGGCGAGCGACTACATCCATGCGGTCCTCATAGCCGACCGTCTCGAGCGGCTGGCGGATGTTGCGCTGCAGCGTCAGGCGGGGGAAGTGCTCCTCCAGAGTGCGGCCGTTGACGAGATACGTGCCGCTGCCCGGCCGCAGGGTAACCCGCGCGATCGCGGTCTTGCGCTTGCCGGTCGCGCGGTAGCGAGCGTCAGAGGCAAGGTCGATCGCGGCGGTGGAGATCGGCTCGGTGAAGTCGGCTTGCTCTTCCTCCTCCTGCACCTGGGGCTCCTCGTAGTCCTCCTCGAGCGCGTAGGGATCCTCGCTGCTCTCGCGGCCAAGCGGGTCAACGCCCTCAGGCACGATGTCGACCTCGAGATGGGCGCCGGGGACCGCCGGCTTGGCGCGCGGCGCGGGCTCCTCCTCTTCCTCCTCGGCGCTCTCGCTGACCTGCGCCTCGGCAGCTGGAGCCTCGTGACCCTCGCCGCCGGCCTGCACGGTCGGGGGCTCGCCCTGCGCCGGGGCTCCGGCGTCCTGCGCCTCCTGAGCGGCCTCTAGCGCCGCGTCCTCAGCGGAGCCTGCGATCTCCCGCGCGTCTTCGCTGGGGACGGCGTGCTGCTCGTGGGGCTGCGGCGTCTCCTGCGGCTCGGGCTCTGGCGCCTGGTCGTGCTGCTCGTCGGCCATCGTGTCAGTCCTCGATCTGTAGCGGTTGCGGCTTCTGGGCGATGTGGGGATGCTCCGGCCCGGCATAGATCTTGAGCTTGGTGATCTGCTTGCGCGCCAGGCGGTTGCGGGGCATCATGCCCTTCACGGCGAGGCGGATGACCTCCTCGGGTCGGCGGGCGATCATCTCCTCGAAGGTGCGCGAGCGCAGGCCACCGGGGTAGCCGGAATGCCGGTAGTAGCGCTTGTCGGCGCGCTTGTTGCCGGTCACGGCAATCTTCTCCGCGTTGATCACGACGACGAAGTCGCCCGTGTCGATGTGCGGGGTGTACTCCGGCTTGCGCTTGCCGCGCAAGGCGTCTGCGATACGGGTCGCCAGACGGCCGAGGGTTTGGCCGTTGGCGTCGACGAGCAGCCAGTTGCGCTCGCGATCGGTGGGTGTTGCGACGTAGGTCTTCATGACGTTAAAAGGCCACGCGCAGGGTGCCGCGCGCGGCGAGAGCAACATCATAGGCCAAATCAGCTCGCCGGGCGGTGGCGGCCCGCGAGCTGATTTGTTTCACTCCCACTCGATCGTGCCGGGCGGCTTGGAGGTGATATCGAGCACCACCCGGTTGACCTCGCGCAGCTCGTTGATCATGCGAGAGGCAATCGTCTCCAGCAGCTCATATGGCAGGCGCGCCCAGTCGGCGGTCATCGCGTCGTCGCTGGTCACCGCACGGATCACGATCACGTAGCCGTATGTGCGCTCGTCGCCCTGCACGCCGACGGTGCGCACATCGGGCAGCACGCAGAACGACTGCCACAGCTCGCGGTAGAGCCCGGCCTTGCGTATCTCCTCCTGCAGGATGTGATCGGCCTCGCGCAGCACATCCAGGCGCTCCTTGGTAGCTTCGCCGCCAACGACCCTGATCGCCAGGCCCGGCCCGGGGAACGGCTGGCGCCACACCAGACGCTCGGGCAACCCCAGCTCGGCGCCGACGGCGCGCACCTCGTCCTTGAATAGGGTCCGCAGCGGCTCGACGAGCTCGAACTGGAGGTCGTCCGGCAGGCCGCCGACGTTGTGGTGTGACTTGATCGTCGCGGCGCCAGTGCCGCCGCCTGACTCGATCACGTCGGAGTAGAGCGTTCCCTGCACCAGGTAGCGCGCCGGTTCCTCGGCGGAGATCTTCGCGGCCTCCTCCTCGAAAACTCTGATGAACTCCGCGCCGATCGCCTTGCGCTTGGCCTCTGGGTCGGAGACGCCTTTGAGCTTCTCGAGGAAGCGCTGCTCGGCGTCGACGGCGACGAGTGGGACCTTGAACGTGTCGCGGAAGGCGCTGATTACCTGTTCGCCCTCCGCCTTGCGCATCAGTCCGTGGTCGACGAACACGCACGTCAGCTGGTCCCCGACGGCGCGGTGCACCAGCAGCGCCGCGACCGAGGAGTCCACGCCACCGGAGAGCCCGCAGATCACTCTGCCGTTGCCGATCTGCTCACGAATGCGCGCGATCTGCTCATCGACGATTCCAGCGGCCGACCATGTCCGGTCGCATCCGCAGATCTCGGCCAGAAAACGGATGAGGATCTCCTCTCCGTAAGGGGTGTGCACGACCTCCGGGTGAAACTGGATGCCGTAGATGCCGCGCTCGGTGTCCTCGACTGCAGCTACCGGCGAGGCGCTCGAAGAGGCCAGCGCGGTGAAGCCGGCGGGCGCCTGGTAGACGGTGTCGCGATGGGACATCCAGCAGACCTGTTCGCTCGGCGTTCCCGCGAGCAGCACCCCAGGATCTGACACGGTCAGCTGTGAGCGGCCGAACTCCCCCACCTCTGCCTGCTCCACCCGCCCGCCGAGCTCGTGGACCAGCAGCTGCATTCCGTAGCAGATGCCGAGCACCGGCACGCCGAGCTCGAGCAGCCCGCGCTCTAGGCGCGGCGCCCCCGGCGCATATACCGACGCGGGACCGCCAGAGAGGATGATTCCACGCGGTTTGCGCTCGGCGACCCGCTCGAGACCGACGTGGTGAGGCATCAGCTCGCTGAAGACACCGCAGTCGCGCACCCGTCTGGCGATCAGCTGCGAGTACTGCCCGCCATAGTCGAGGACGAGGATCTCCTGCGCGTCCACCGGCGTCCCAGTCCGCTCTTCTGCGACCGGCTCGGGCGCGGCGGCGGAAAGATCAGTCATTGACTAGGACGGCGGCCTTCCCGTTCGTGGCGCCCATGCCGACACCCTGGTCGCGCTGCAGCGCCTTGCCCTCGGTCTGCAGGGCCGGTGCGATCACCACCTCCGCGCGGTTGAACTCCGCGAGATCCTTGTGCCCGCAGGTCGCCATTGAAGTACGCAGGCCGCCGAACAGGTTGAACGTGCCATCGTTCTCGCGGGCGGGGCCGACGAGGATTTCCTGGAGCGTGCCGTTCTGCGCAGTCGCTACGCGCGCGCCGCGCGGCAGGGTGGGATGGAACGTAGCCATACCCCAGTGAAAGCCGCGGCCCGGCGCCTCGTACGCCCGTGCGAGCGGGGAGCCGATCATCACCGCGTCCGCGCCCAGCGCGATCGCCTTCGCGACATCGCCGCCGTTGCGCATGCCGCCGTCGGCGATGACCTGACAGTACTCGCCGGTCTCGAGCATGTGGGTCGAGCGGGCGTGCGCGACGTCCGCGATCGCCGTCGCCTGTGGCACACCGATGCCGAGCACGCCGCGTGTCGTGCAGGCCGCGCCCGGGCCCACGCCGACGAGCACGCCCGCGGCGCCGGTGCGCATCAGGTGCAGCCCGGTGTGGTAGGAGGCGCAGCCGCCGACGACGACCGGCACGTCCAGGGTGGGGATGAACTCCTTGAGGTTCAGCGGCTCTGAGACCGTGGAGACGTGCTCGCCGGAGACGACGGTGCCCTGAATGACCAGCACGTCCAGCCCGGCCTCGAGCGCGATCTCGTAGTAGTCGCGCACCCGCTGAGGGGTGAGCGACGCCGCGACGACGACCTTCTGCTCCTTTATTTCCCGGATGCGCTGGGTGATCAGCTCCGCCTTGACGGGCTCGCGGTAGATCTCCTGCATTTCGCGGGTGGCGATCTCCTTGGGCAGCGAGGCGATCCGCTCGAGCTGCTCCTCGGCGTCCTCGTAGCGGGTGAAGATCCCCTCGAGGTTCAGCACGGCCAGGCCACCGAGATGGCCGATCACGCCAGCGGTCTCGGGTGAGACTACGCCGTCCATCGCGGAGGCCATCATCGGCAGCTCAAACTGGTAGGGCCCTAGCTTCCAGGAAATGTCGATGTCGTCGGGATCGCGTGTACGCCGCGACGGCACTATCGCGATGTCGTCGAACCCGTAGGCGCGGCGTCCCTGCTTACCGCGTCCGATCTCTACTTCCATCAGCGAATCCTTACAGTCGAGGCGGACAAGATCACCCCGCTGAAAGCGGGGTGTTGGAGTACTCGGCGGTGGGCCGAGGGGGTCTTGCTAGCTGAGCCAGCCAAGTGCTCCGAGCATAGCAACGAGTCTGGCGGAGCACAGCGTGAGAGGCGGCCGCGCTCGCGTGCTCGATTCAACTGACTTCGGCGGGCTCAGCGGCGTTCAGCTCGACCTCGGCAAGCAGCCTACGGACCTCCTTCGGATCGACTAGGCCGGCGCCCATTCGCCGCGTTGACTCGGCGCCGCAGGCCACGCCGAAGCGCAGGCACTCTCTCGGCGAGGAGCCTTCGTAGCGGGCGGCGACATATCCCGCGAGAAAAGCGTCGCCGGCCCCGACCGAGGCACCCGACTCGCTTGGCTTGAGGCGCGCGCGCATCAGGGTCGGCTGCCCGTCGGCGAGCAACAGCGCGACGCACCCGTTGGGCTGCGTCATGATCGCTTCGCGCGCGCCGAGCGCGACGATCTCCGACACCGCGGCCTCATCGTCGCTGCCGAACTCCCGGCCGACCAGCTCCTCCGCCTCCAGCACGTTCGGCGAGACGACGTCCGGCTCGGCGCGCACGGCATGGCGCAGTGGCTCACCGTCGGTGTCGATCACGGTCGTCACGCCCATGCGCTGCAACTCGCGGATCATGGTTGCGTAGATGTCCGGCGGCGCGCCGCGCGGCAGTGAGCCGGCGAACACGACGATCGCGGCACCGCGCGCTAGATACTGCAGCCTCTCGGCGAACGCCTCCACCTCGGCCTCGGACACGAGGGGGCCGCGCTCGTTGATCTCGGTCTGCTCGCCGTTGGCCGGGTCGAGCACCGAGGTGTTGGTGCGCGACTCTTCGCGGATACCGACGAAATCGTTGAGAATCGATTCGCTCTTCAGCTGCTCGACGATGCGCATGCCAGTCGAACCGCCGGCCATGCCCGTGGCTATCACGGGGTACCCGAGCGTCTTCAGCGTGCGGGCGATGTTGACGCCCTTGCCTCCCGCGAGCGTGCGCTGCTCGACGGTGCGGTGACGGCGCCCGAGGCGAAAGCTCGGCACCGACAGCGACCTGTCGATCGCCGCGTTGAGGGTGACAGTGATGATCATCGGCTCCCCACCCAAAGTTTCTCTAGCGGACGCGACGTGAACGCGCCGCGCAAGCGCAGAGGCTACCGCAACGCGAGCCGGTTTCCGCGAACATCGTTCATGATGGCGCCGTAACGCTCGCCGTAGGGCGCTAGGCCAGCGCCCACGCCGCCGCCCGCAACCGCTCCGCCTCCTCGCGAGCGGCGAGTTCGGGGGCCTTGCCGCTCTTCAGGTAAGCACCTGCGATCGAACGCGACGCGGTGACGAGCCCGCCAGCGCGATGCGGCGCGAACGCCGGCGCGAGCTCGTCCACGCTTCCTCCCTGCGCACCAACGCCCGGCAGCAAAAACACGGCTCTGGGCATCAGCTCCCGTGCCCGCGCGAGGTGCTCCGGCACGGTCGCGCCGAGGACCGCGCCGATGTCGCTAAGGCCCGTCTCGCCGACTGCTTTGGCGCCCAGCTCATCGACGATGCGCGCGAGCGCCTCCCAGACAGTCTCGCCACCCGCGAGCCTCAGGTCCTCGACGTCGGCGGCGCCGGGATTCGAGGTGCGCACAAGCGCGAACAGCCCGGCGCGGTTGGCGCACGCCACCTCGACGAATGGCGCCAGCGCGTCGGCGCCCATCAACGGGTTGACCGTCAGCGCGTCAGCGCCGAGACCCTCCACGGTTCCGACAGGTGTCTGCGTTGAGCCGAGCAGCGCCTGGGCGTATGCGCTCGAGCTGACGGAGATGTCACCGCGCTTGCCGTCGGCTATCACGAGCAGCCCCTGCTCGTGGGCGTGATCGAGCGTTGTTTGTAGCGCCTGCCAGCCGCTCGCGCCGAACCGCTCAAAGCAGGCGAGCTGCAGCTTGGCGGCCACGCACGCTGGGGCGGCCGCATCGATCAGCCGCCGGCAGTGGTCCAGCACCATCGCCGCGGCACGCTGGGCGGGCGACCCGTGGTGGTCACCTGAGGCGGGCGCCCACAACGCCATCGGGTCCGGGTCGATACCGAGCACGATCTGCGACTCGCGCTCTGTCACGCGCGCCGCCAGCTCGTCTGCGAAGGGACGGCCAGGAGCAGTGGTCGCCGGCGCCGTCACCTGCTGGCGACGGCTCGTTGACCGCCTAGGCTGACCACTAACGCTTGACCGCGCTCTTGAGCGAGCTGCCGGCGGTGAAGCGCGGCACGCGCGTGGCGGCGATCTGGATCCGCTCGCCGGTGCGCGGGTTGACGCCGGCGCGAGCGGCGCGCTCGCCGACATGGAACTTGCCAAAGCCAGACAGGGCGACCTCGCTGCCGCGGCGCAACGCTTCCTCGATCGTCTCGAGCACGCCGTCAACGGCACGAGCGGCATCCTGCCTGGTCAGCGAGGCCTTCTCCGCCACCTGTTCAATCAGCTCGGACTTCGTCACCTCAAGCCCTCCTTCGTTCGTGAAACCGTTGCGAAGAGAGTTCTAACAGCGAACGCGGACAGTGGGAGCCCACCGCAGCGCACCGCGCCGCGGCGATGAGCAGAATGCAGCCGGCATGACCTTCACGCGCATAGCCTGGATCGCGACCGTGCTCGTGGCGCTCGTCGCCGCGGCGCTGCTGCTCCTCGCCGGATACACCGGCTACGCGGGTCTCGCGGTCGCGGTCGCGCTCGCCGCCGCGATCAACCTCCTCTAGAGGAGAGCCTCGGCGCGCGTTCGCTCTTTGAGCCGCGTAGCTGGTGTTCAAGCAGCAAGCGCGCAGCGTGGCCGCGATGGCTGATCGCGTCCTTCTGCTCGTCCGTGAGCTGCGCCATCGTCATGCCGGGCGGTCCCTCGTCCGGCAAGAAGGCGGGGTCGTAGCCGAACCCATGCTCGCCGCGCACGTCAGGTTCCATGCGCCCTGTGCAGGCACCTTCGAAGAGCTCCTCGACGCCGGTCCGTGGGTCGACGAGCACGATCACGCACACGTAGCGAAGCTCGCTGCCGGCGGGAACCTCCCGTATGAGCTTCTGCAAGTTCTCGAGATCGCTCGCCTGCTCACCGGCGTAGCGCGCCGAGCGCACGCCGGGTGCGCCATCGAGCGCGCTCGCGCAGATCCCCGAGTCATCGGCGATCGTCGGGAGGCCGGTCGCGGCGGCGGCGGCGCGCGCCTTCAGGCGTGCGTTATCGACGAACGTCTCTCCGCTCTCGGGCGGCAGATGCAACTCGTCCGGGAGCATCATCACCTCGCAGGCGTCCCGCCCGCCGCTGCCCGCCAGCAGGCGCTGGAACTCGCGGCGCTTGTGCTCGTTATGGGTGGCCAGCAGCAGCTTCACTGCGCGGCGATGGCAGCCTGCTGGAGCTCGAGCAGACGCTCTATCCCGCCGCTGGCGAGCAGCAGCAACTCGTCGAGGTGGGCGCGGGAGAGCGGTGTGCGCTCGGCGGTCGCCTGCACCTCCACAAGCCCGCCGTCGCCGGTCATCACGACGTTCGCGTCTACCTCCGCGGAAGAGTCCTCGCTGTAGTCGAGGTCGAGCAGCGCGACGCCACCCACGATCCCGCAGGAGACTGCGGCGACCGAGCCCGTCAGCGGCGAGCGCCCGAGGCGACCCTCCTCCTGCAATCGCGCACACGCCCGTGCCAGCGCGACAAACGCGCCGGTGATCGACGCGCAGCGGGTGCCGCCGTCGGCCTGCAGCACGTCGCAATCCAGATAGATGGTGTGTTCCCCGAGCGCCTGGAAGTCCACTACCGCCCGCAGCGAGCGCCCGATCAGGCGCTGGATCTCTACGGTCCGCCCGTCCGGGCGCCCGCGCGTGACGTCGCGCTGCTTGCGCTGCCCGGTGGAGGCCGGCAGCATCCCGTACTCCGCGGTCACCCATCCGCGGCCGCGGCCAACCATCCACCCCGGCACGCCATCCTGCGCGGAGGCGGTGCAGATGACCTTGGTCGTGCCGGCGCCGATGAGCGCCGAGCCAGTCGCGGTGCGCATGAATTCCGGCTCGATCGTGATCGCTCGCAGCTCATCGGGGCGGCGGCCATCGTGGCGAACTTGGGCGGCGACGCTCGGAGGCGTCTGTTCTCCTGCGGGGGATTGGCTTTGCATGCGCTGCATCTTTTCAGAGCGATACCTTCCATAGGTGCTGCGCGTGCTGGTGCTCTCAAACATGGCGGCGTCGGCTGCTCATCCTGAGCGCGGGCGCTTCGTGCGCGACCAGGTGCGTGAGCTTGCCTCGGAGCCTGATCTCGCCGTCGAGATGTACGAGTTCGAGCCCGGGCCACGAGCGCTACTGGCGGCTGCCACGGACCTGCGCCGACGCTACCGCGGCGTGCGCTTTGACATCGTGCACGCCCATTTCGGCCTGACCGCATGGGCGGGGCTCACGGTCCGCTGCCACGAGCGGGCCGTGACGCTGCACGGCACCGATGTCAGCCACCCGCGAACCCGCCAGCTGACGCGTCTGGTGCTGCCTCGCATGGGTTTGGTGTGCGCCGCCTCGCAGGCGCTCGTGGACCAGATCCCGGGTGCGCGAGCGCGCGAGCGCGCTCGAGTCCTTCCATGCGGCGTGGACCTCGACCGCTTCAGGCCGATCGACCGCGGCGAGGCCCGGGCCGCACTCGAGCTAGATCCGAAAGGACCGTACCTGCTGTTCGCGGCCGACCCAACGCGCGCCGCCAAGCGCTACGACCGTGCGGTACGGCTAGCCGGCCAGACGCGGCTACTGACCCTCGGCGGCGTAGAGCCGCAGCGCGTGCCGCTGTTCGTGAACGCCGCGAACGCCGTGCTCGTCCCCTCTGAACGGGAGGGTTTCGGCCTGGCTGTGCTCGAGGCGTTGGCATGTGACGTGCCGGTGCTCGCGACGCCCGTCGGCGCACACCCGCTAGCGCTCGCCGGCGTCGACGGCGCGCTCTGCGCACCGTTTGACGTGGGGCTCTGGCGGACGGCACTGGAGGAGCATCTGCGCGCAACCGACCCACGGATCGAGGGCCGCTCGAGCGCCGAGAGATTTTCCGCACAGGCGATGGCGGGGCAACTCGCGCAGCACTGGCGGCTTCTAAGCTCAGCCGGACGGGTAGCATGAGTGCGTTGATGCCACGGATCCTTCGACCTTGGCGCTCGCAGACACCGCCCTCCAACGGGGACGGCGGCGAGCCGAGTTCTGCGCAGTCACCGAGTGAGCGCCCGCTCGCTGACGGTCATAGCGCACCCGAGGAGGCGAGCATCCAGCAGCAAGCTCCGGCCGTGGCGCCGTCGGCGCAGAGCGTCGTGAGCGCTTCCGAGCAGCCCGCGCCGGCGCCTACGCAGCAGGCGCCGGTAGGGGCACCGAGCCAGACCCCGTCCGCTGACCAGGAGCCTCAGATCGCAGGCCTTGACCTACCCGCGCCGGGCGAACGGGCCGGCTTCGGCGAGCGGGGCCGCATCCGCCGCCGCCTGCGTTTTCTGCGCAAGGCACGGGAGCTCGCTTATCGCGATCTCGGCGGGCTGGTGTTCGACCTGCACCGCTTCGGCCAGCGCCACGACGAGCTGGTTTCCGCCAAGCTGGCGGCGCTGGATCACATCGACGGGGAGCTGCGCGCACTGCAGCAAGCGCTCGGGCAGCGCCAGAGCATCAGCGTGCTGCGCGAGGCCGGCATCGCCGCATGCCCGCGCTGCGCAGCGATCCACGGCAGCGACGACCGCTTCTGTCCGGCTTGCGGGATGCCAACGGACCGCCGTGCGGAGCATCCGATCGGGCTGGTGCGCCAGGGACCCGCACAAGGCGCCGAACAGCCGCCTCAACAGCAACAGCCGGCGAGGCTCCCCGGCCAAACCTCGCTTCCGTTGCCTGGGGCCACGACGATCCCTCTCCCCCAGCCAAGCACGAGGCCGTGGGCGAGAGAGGGTTCAGACGCGCGCTCTGGCCTTCTGCGACCCACCACCGCCACGGCACCCACCACCGCCACGGCACCCACGCCCGCCTCGGCATCGATCACCAGCGAGGACCAGCCGACCGAGATCATTCCCGGGAGCGAGCGCCCGGGTGACCTCGAGCGCACATCCAAAGAGCATCCCGGCGGTAACCCCGGCGCTCAATGAGCGCGCCAATGACCGCCTTGCCCGTACAGGAGCTGTGCCCGTTGTGCTCGATGCCGCTGCGCGAGGAGCAGGACTGGTGTTTGCGCTGCGGCGCGGCCGCGAGGACCCGCTTGGCGGCGCCCGCGAAATGGCGGGCGCCGGTACTCATAGCCGGAGTCCTCATCGTGCTGTCCCTCGCGGTGCTCGGCGCGGCGCTCGTGAAGCTGTCGGAAAAAAAATCCGCCGGAGCGACCCGTACGCGCTCGCCGGCGAGCTTCACCAGCCCTGCGCTGCCAGCTAGCACCGCGCCGCCAGCGAGCGCGACCCCGCTGCCGACCCAGACCACTACGACGCCGACGAACACCACCCCGCTGCCGTCGTCACAGTCGACGACGCCCGTCGTGACACCCGGCACCTCCTCCAGGACCGGCTCAGGCGGAGCCAAGAGCACCCCAGAAGCCCCGTCCGGCGGGGTATTGGGCCGCCCCAATGGCGCCCTGACGGCAAAACCATAAGGGTGCAGCCGCCGCGCGGCGGCTGCTTGAGGATACGGTTCGCGGTAGATGGGCGTACCGAAAAAGCCGACGGCGCCTGAACCGAGAAGCGGCCATCTCGTGGCCGACATCGCAGTGATCGGCGCGGGCGCCGCCGGACTGTATGGCGCGATCTGCGCGACCCGCGCGGGCGCGCGAGTCGTGCTCATCAGCGCGACCCCGCTCGCGCAGACCGCGAGCTACTGGGCGCAAGGAGGGTTGGCGGCGGCGCTCGCGAACGACGACAGCCCTGAGCTTCACCTCGCTGACACCGAGCGTGCCGGGCGGAACGCGGTGAGGCGCTCCGCGGCACAGGTGCTCGTCGCGGAGGCACCCGAGTGCGTGCGCGACCTGCAAACGCTCGGCGTCAGCTTCGACGCGGACCGCTTCGGGCGCCTGGCGCTGGGGCTCGAGGGCGGGCATTCGCTCAGGCGCGTGGTGCACGCCGGCGGCAGCGCGACCGGCAGGCGCGTCGTGCGTGAGCTCTCAGCGCTGGTCGCCGAGGACAGCCAGATGGTCGTGCTCGAGGAAAACAGGGCCAGGGCGCTGTGCCGCGTCGACGGCCGGGTGGGCGGTGTGCTGTGCGAGGACGGGCAACTGGTCGTCGCTAGGGCTGTGGTCCTCGCGACCGGTGGTGCCGCCGCGCTGTGGGCGCGCACGACCAATCCGCCCGGCTCGCTCGGCTTCGGCATGCTGCTCGCCCATTCCGCCGGCGCGGATCTCGCGGACCTCGAGTTCGTACAGTTCCACCCTACGGCGGTGATCGGCCTGCCCGGCCGCGAAGGCTTCCTCATCTCCGAGGCGGTGCGCGGCGAGGGCGCGACCCTGCATGACGCAAGCGGCGAGCGTTTCGTCGACGAGCTCGCGCCCCGCGACGAAGTCTCACGCGCGATCCAGATGCGGATGGCACAGACCGGCTCGAGCTCTGTCGGGCTGGACATGCGATCGATCGACCCGACGCTGTTCCCCAACGTTGTCGGCGCGCTACGCCAGGCTGGCCTGGATCCCACGAGTGAGCTCGTCCCCGTCGCGCCTGCGGCGCACTACGTGATGGGCGGAATCAGCACCGACCTGCACGGGCGCTCGAGCGTCCCCGGGCTGTATGCGGTCGGCGAGTCGGCATGCACCGGGCTGCACGGCGCCAACCGCCTGGCTTCGAACTCGCTGAGCGAGTGCTTCGTGTTCGCTCGCCGCGCGGCGCTCAGCGCGCTGGATGAGCCGCCGCCGGCCGCGATGCAGGAGCTGCGTGAAGCCGTGGCCGACCCTCCGGTGGCGGCTCAGGTCACACCCGAGACGCGCCAGGCGCTGTGGCACGATGCGGGCATCGAGCGTTCCCCCGAGGGCCTTGAGCGTCTGTCGCGCGACCCCCACCCGCTGGCGCGGCTGATCGCGCTGAGCGCCCTCGCGCGCTCAGAGAGCCGCGGCTCGCACCGGCGGCTCGACCATCCCGCGACCGATAGCTCGCTCGATCGTCAACACTTCCTCGTCGGCGGCGATGAACGCGGGCGCTGGGAGCTCTGGGAATGACGCCGCTTCACGCCAGCGTCATTAACTCACCTTAACCATCCCGCGTTAAGAGCTTTACAAAGCGTTGCGATACTCGCTTGTGGGCTGTTGGGCCGGCCACGGTCCGATATCGGTCCTTTTCACGCCGAGCAGTGTTTCTACAGCCGGGGAAGGAGATGTCGTCTAGCGAAGTCTTTGGGAGTGGCGGGGATTCCCATCCTTGTTGACCAGTTGAGGATTGTTTATGTATCAGTTCAGTCGCGCCATATACCGCGAGTTGGCGGGGTATATAGACGGACCGCAGAACGCCAAGTGCTCGAGCTCGGGCGCTAACCACGAGCAGGTCCTCAGGGCCTGCGAGGCGACAGTAGAGCGTCTGGCGACAGACCGCCACTATTTTGCCCACCCTGCTCGCACGCTGTTCTGCGACATCCGCTCGTACTTCCCGATGGGCGCACAGGAGCGCGTCTACCAGGTCGTTTCCCGCTACATGCGCTTCGCGCAGCAGTACGTTGCGGAAAACCCGCTCGCCGGGTATGCGGAGATCGGCAAGCCACTGCAGTGCCGCGCCACCACCCGCAAAGGCGACGCCTGTCAGCGTGTCCCACTGCCCCACAACGGCTACTGTCCCTCACACCAGCATCTCGCTGAAACCGAGGATCACGAGCAGCTCGCCGCCGCCTGAGCGCCTCGCGTAGGCTCCGGGAGATGCTTCTCGGAGTCGATGTCGGCGGTACCTTCACCGACGCGGTCCTGATTGACGGGCCACGCGTTCACACCGCGAAGGTTCCCAGCACGCCGCAGGACCAGTCGAGCGGGGTGCTCGCGGCGATCGAGCTGCTGCTGGAGCGCACGGGCGCCCAGCCCGGTCAGCTGAGGGCCTTCTCTCACGGCATGACGGTCGCCACCAACGCCCTGCTAGAGGGGCGCGGCGCGCGCACCGCGATGGTCGCGACTGCCGGCTTCACAGACATCGTCGAGCTCGCGCGGCAGGCAAGGCCGAGCCTGTACAGCCTGTGCGAGGCAGCGCCGCCACCGCTCGTGCCGCCCGAGCTGCGTTTCGGCGCGCAGGAGCGCATGACCCCCTCAGGCCCTTCCCAGCCGCTGCGGCACGAGGCAGCGCGCGAGCTGGTGCGCGAGCTCGCGCGCCAGGAACCGCAGGCAGTCGCGGTCACGCTGCTTCACTCCTATGCGCACCCTCAACACGAGCAGCTGCTCGGCGAGCTGCTGGCGGAGCTCTTGCCCGGCGTCCACGTCTCGCTCTCCCACCAGTTGGTCGGGACCTTCCGCGAGTACGAGCGCGCCGTCACCACTGAGGTGGACGCAGCCCTCAGCCCGCTGCTCGCCGGCTACCTGCGCGGCCTGGGCGAACGGACCGAGCTGGCGGGACTACCCGAGCCACAGATCATGCAGTCCTCAGGTGGCCTGACCGATCGCACGCACGCCGCCGCGCACGCCGCCGTGAGCGTGCTGTCCGGGCCCGCCGGCGGCGTGATGGGCGCACTGGAGCTCACCAGCCTCGCCGGGGAGCAGGACGTGCTGTGCTTCGACATGGGCGGCACCTCCTGCGACGTCTGCCTGATCGACGGCGGCGAGGTAGCCGAGACCGCGCACCGCACGGTCGCCGGCCGCCCGCTCGCGCTGCCTGCGCTCGACATCCACACGGTTGGAGCCGGCGGCGGCTCGATCGCCTGGCGCGACGCCGGCGGGGCGCTGCGTGTCGGCCCTCGCTCAGCGGGCGCGGACCCCGGGCCCGCCTGCTACGTCCGCGGCGGACGCGAGCCGACTGTGACCGACGCCAACCTGCTGCTGGGACGCCTACTCGAGGACATTCCCCTCGCCGGCGGCGTGAGCCTCGACCGCGACGCCGCCGAGCGGGCGGTCGGCGCGCTCGCGGCCGAGCTGGGCTTGGACACCTTGCGCTGCGCCGAGGGCATCGTGCGGGTCGCCGAGGTCGAGATGCTCGGCGCGCTGCGGGTGATGACCGTGCAGCGAGGGATCGACCCGCGCCGCTTCACGCTGATGCCGTTCGGCGGCGCCGGGCCGCTGCACGCCCTGTCGCTCGCGCAGGAGCTCGGCATCTCGCGCGTGCTGTGCCCAAGGGCGTGCGGGGTGTTGTGCGCGCTGGGGCTCGCCAGCGCGCAACCCCGCCAAGACGCCGCACGCACCGTCATGCTCGCCGGCGCGCAGCTGACCGAGCAGCGCATCTCGCGTGAGCGCAGAGAGCTGATCGCGCAGGCCTCCGGGCTGCTTGGCTGCCCGCCCGAGCGTCTGCGGGTCCGCTACGAGCTGCGCTACCGAGGGCAGTCGTTCGAGCTTGGGGTAGACGAGCGCGAGCGCACCGACCCACGGCTGCTGGGAGAGCTCTTCGCCCGGCAGCACGAGGAGCGCTACGGCTACCGCGACAGCGAAGGCGAGCTCGAGCTCGTAACGATCCGGGTCTCGGCGTGGGGCAAGGCTACGCGCCTTGAGCTCACCGGCGAGCGCGCCGACGCGCCGGCGCCCGAGCCGAGGATCGTCGTCTATGAGGGCCGGGAGCTCACGGCGCAGTGCCTGCACGGCGATCTGCCACCCGGCACGAAGCTGTCGGGGCCCGCGATCTGCGCAATGAGGGAGGCCACGCTGTTCATCCTGCCGGACTGGTCGGCGAGCGTCGATGCCTACGGCAACATTCTGCTCGGATGGGACGGCGCCGAATGAGCGCGCTCGACCCGATCGAGCTGCAGGTGATGATGGGCGCTTTGCACTCGGCCTGCCAGGAGATGGGCGCGGTGCTGGTCCGCTCCTCGCACTCAGCGAACATCAAGGAGCGGCGCGACGCCTCGAGCGCCCTGTTCGACGCCGACGGAGAGATGGTGATGCAGGCGGAGCACATACCCGTGCATCTCGGGGCGATGCCAGCCGCTGTCGGTGCGGTGCTCGAGGAGGACCACTCGCAGGGGCGCTCGTGGATCCTGAACGATCCTTTCGCGGGCGGCACGCACTTGCCGGACATCACGATCGTCACGCCGATCCTCACCGACTGCGAGCTGCTCGGCTTCGCGGTCAGTCGTGCCCACCACGCGGACGTGGGTGGTCGCATACCCGGCTCGATGCCAGCCGACAGCACGACGCTCGAGGAAGAGGGCGTCGTCATCACTCCGCGGGTCTTGAGCGAGGCGGTTATCGACGAGCTGGTCGCACGCATGCGCCAGCCGTCCGAGCGCCGCGCCGATTTGCGGGCGCAACTGGCCGCCAACCGAGTCGGTGCGCGCCGCCTGCTAGAGCTAGCGGCGCGTCTGGGGCCAACGCGTCTGCGCGAAGGTACCGCCGCGGTGCTCGACTATGCCGAGCGGCGCAGCCGCGCCTGCCTGGGCGAGCTGCCGGACGGCGAGCGCCACGCCGAGGATGTGCTGGAGACGTCCGACGGAGACCTCGTTCTTCGCCTGCGGGCACAGCTCGAGGGTGAGGAGCTGACGCTCGACTTCTCCGGCTCAGCCGGCCAGCACTCGGGCAACCTCAACTGCCCACTCGCGGTCACCAACTCAGCCTGCTATTTCGCGCTGCGGGTCATCACCGACCCGTCGATACCACCGTGCGCCGGTGCCTACCGGCCTCTGCGAGTCATCGCCCCCGCCGGTTCGCTTTTGAACGCGAGCCCCGGCGCGGCGGTGGCGGGCGGCAACGTCGAGACCTCCTCGCGCGTCGCGGACCTCGTGCTATCAGCCTTTGGCCGCGCCCAGGGGCAGGGCACGATGAACAATCTGACGCTCGGCAACGAGCGTTTCAGCTACTACGAGACGCTCGGCGGTGGCCAGGGCGCGTGCGAGGAGGCGGACGGGCCGACCGGTGTGCATGTCGCGATGAGCAACACGCTCAACACACCGATCGAGGCGCTCGAGCTGGAATTCCCGTTGCGGGTCACACGCTACGAGGTACGCCGCGGCTCGGGCGGTGCCGGCGCCACGCGCGGCGGCGACGGGGTGATCCGCGAGATCCAGGCGCTCGAGCCGATGAGCTACTCGCTGATCGCCGAGCGCCGCCACCACCACCCCGCGGGCGCACGCGGCGGGCAGGACGGCGCGTGCGGACGCGACCTGCTCGACGGGGAGCCGATCCCCGGGAAGTCGACCGGCTCGCTGAAGCCAAGCCAACGGCTGCGCATCGAAACGCCCGGTGGAGGAGGATACGGCCATGCGTGAGCGGATAGGTTTCCTCGGCCTGGGAATGATGGGCTCGCGTATGGCCGCGAACCTAGCCAGCGCCGGTTTTGAGCTGTCCGTGTGGTCCTATACGCCCGGCAAGGCGCAGCGCTGGGCGGACGAGCACGAAGCGGTCGCGTTGGAGCGCCCCCGGGAGGTCGCCGAACACAGCGACGTCGTCATCAGCATGGTCGTCGACGCCGAGCAGGTTCGATCGATCCTGCTCGGCGAGGACGGTGTGGCGTACGCCGCGAGAGAGGGCCTGCTGTGCGTTGATATGTCGACAATCGGCCCGGCGGCGGCGATCGATGCCGCCGCCGCGCTGCGGCAGAAGGGCATTTCGTTCATCGACGCGCCCGTGACGGGTTCGCTGCCGCGGGCGCAGGCCGCGACACTCACGATCATGGTTGGAGGACAGCAACAGGACTTCGAGCGGGCGCTGCCTGCCCTGCAGACGATGGGTGCGGTGATCGAGCACGTCGGCGAGCTCGGCCAGGGGCAGATGCTAAAGGTGATCGGCAATGCGCTGGCGGCCGCGAATGCCGCGGCGCTCGCGGAGGGGCTCGTGCTTGCGAGCGCGAGCGGCATCGACCTCGACGCGTTTGTGAAGGTCACCTCTGCCGGGTCGGGGACCTCAGCGCAACTGTCGATGAAGACCGCCGCGATGCGCGGACACGACTATACGCCGCTGTTTCGCACGGCACACCTGCTCAAGGATGTTCGTCTGTGCCTGGAGCAGGCGCGCACGCACGGCGTGCCGTTTCCCGCTGCGGAGCACGCCCGCGAGTTGCTCAACGCGACCGTGGAACGCGGCCACGCGCAGGCGGACTACGCGGCGCTGATCGAGTCCGTCGAAGCGCTCGCCGGCTGGCACATCTAACTGTCAGTACCCGTACGGTCGTTAGTTTGCCGCCAGCAAAATCCCTGCTTTTACAGGCAATTTGGGATTTCCGCTCAGATTTCGTATCTTTAATGCCGGTCTCGCCATTCGGGCTTCTGAATGGCGATGGGTGACCTGGTTTTTTTTGTCGATTTCTCTCTCTCTTTTCTTATGCCAATTGCTTTCAAAGAATGGGCGGTTACCGTCCGCGCCCTCGCCGAGGGCGAGCAGCTGATCACGCTTCGCGGCGACGGACTCGACGGCGAGGACCCCTTCGAGCTCGAGTACGACCGCTTCTTCCTCTACCCGACCTTCGATCACCAGAGCTATGACCTGGTGCGTGAATCGCATCAGCCGGAGCTACGCCGCGCGTTGGAGGAGGGTGTCTGGCCCGACGGCGAGCCCTCACTTCACACGCTGGGCGCGATCCAACAGCCCGACCGTGTGCGGATCAGGGCGTGGGCGGAAGTCGCAGCGCACTTCACGGTCACAGATCCCCGTGCCGTCGACGCGCTCTCCCCGTTCTACGTGTGGACAACCAACTACGCCGAAAAGTGCCTGGAGTGGAAGCGCCGCGACCCCCTGCACGTGCTGCTGCTGCGCACGTACAGGATTCCTCGCCCCGTGACCGTCAAGGTGCGCGAGGAGTACGGCGGCGAGAACGCCTGGTTTGAGCTGCAGCGCGATTTGCCGTTCGAGGGCACGCCGGTGCTCTCAGATGATGAGTTCGAGCGCGCCGCAGAGGCGATCGAGGCGATCACCCGCGAAGCCGGCCAGCCTGTCCTGGCCTAGATCGCCTGCCTGTAACGCCGCGGCGCTACAGGTACAGCAGGATGATCACCGCCACGACGAGGGCCGCCGCGACGAGAGCTATCGCGGCGAACGCGCGGCCACGCGGCGGCGGTCGGCTGGGCT
>JANWLE010000086.1 GCA_025451035.1 Solirubrobacteraceae bacterium | reverse complement strand
GCTGCACGCCGACGCGCCGCGCGCACAGGAGACCGACTGGGTCCAGATCGTGGAGTGGTACGACGAGCTCGTCCGGCTCGCCGACAGCCCAATCGCGCGGCTGAACCGTGCCGTCGCCGTCGGGGAGGCCGACGGCGCCCAGGCGGGTCTTGCCGCCCTCGCCGAGCTCGACCCGGCGCTGCCCCGCTACTCCGCTACTCCGCGGTCTCCATGTCCGGGGTGGCGAAGTCCAGGTCCGTGGAGAAGCGGCCCGCGTTGCCGGCGCGCAGCTTGCGCAGCGAGGTGCCGCCCTTGAGGACTATGCCGAGCTCGAATGCGCCCTGGTCGTGGAGGTACTTGAGCGCGTAGTCCTGTGCGACATCGAGCAAAGCGGGATCGCGCATGCCGCTGCGACCCTGGAAGTGGCGTGCGAGATAGCCCTGTGTGATCATCGCCGTGGGAGCAGCGAGTTGTAGACGCGCCAGCGCTTGCTCCACTGGGCACCGCGATCGCGAGGTCCCAGGAACGTGACGGGAAGCCGAGAGGGCAGCAGCGCCTCGATCTCCTCGGCGATGTCGTTGCGACCTGCCCACTCGGCGAGATAGCCGAGCCGTGCGAGGGTGGAGACACGCCGCCCTTCTGCCTCTCCCAGCAGGTCCTCCGCCCTGGCGGCGCGGAAAGTGTTCGGCAGCCAGTCCTCAGCATTGCCCCAGTTGCCCTGCGCCGCAGCACGCTCGGCGGCAGCGACGAGAATGGTCGCCTCCGTCCACACTGGCAACCCCCGCACGGTCTTGGTCGGCACGCGCCAGTCGAAAGTGGCCGCGCGGACGCCCAGCGAGGGCGGTGGGCGCCAGCCCCGCCGGTGCGCGAGCACCGGACGGTCCGGTTGGTGGGATGAGTGGCCGAGCTCCCAGATCGCCGACTCGAATGCGACCGCGACCGGAGCATCCGGATCGTGCGCGAGCAGCGCGCGCAACTCGATCCACGGGTCACCCGCCCGGTAGCGGCCGGCTCGGGCGGCCGGCGCGAACTCCCAGGCCCCCCGCGTACGCAGGGGAAGAAGCCAGCCCAGGCGGACCAAGCGCTCGGCCGCCGCCGCGGGCGGCAGAGACACCTGCCTCCGCGCCAGGATCTCCATCAGCAGCGATCGGGTGACCACCGCTGGCTGGCGCAGCTCCAGCTCCTCGACGACCGGAGCGAGGCTCGCCGGCACCGACCTTGTTTGCAGCTGCGCACTAACAGCGGCACAATATTACGTCATAAGCGTCTGGATGCAAAGACATCGCTGCGACGTTACCGTTCTTTTTTTCGCGCAGGCGACCGTTCTTTCCTTGCTATGGCGGCTCGTCCTCCGCAGCGGGCTCGCCGGGTCGCACCTCAGGCTCGGATCTGACTCGCAAGTGCCTCCGCGTTCGCTTGCACTCCTGCGCCGCGAGAGGTCGAGGGGTTCGCCCTGCGCGCCAGCACCGACGTGCGCGGCGTCGTCGTGACCGTCCGCGGCCAGCGCCTGTACTGAGCAGCACCTGCTGCAGCTGCGGTTTGCGTGAGGCGTGTCTGGTTACGCGTTCACATTCGGCTGAGGACCCGCCCCCGGGGGCCGCGGGGCTGTACCAGCAGGGGATTTAGCGTATGCTGAGGCTCGTCAAGGAGCAGTGTGCTCGGATGCGCTATGCGGCGTGACCCGCGCAAGGAGGCAGGGTCGCATGTCGAAACGGAAGACGACATCGCTGGTAGGAGCTGTTCTGGGCGCCCTGATCGCGATGACGTGCGACAGCGCGCTCGCCGCCCCCACACTCGTCGGCTCGGTCGGCGTCAGCTCCGAGTCCGCCATCCAGGCGGCCGTCAACCCGAACACCGACACTGTCTACGTCGCTGGGCCATTCGCGCAGCCCGGGCTGCGCGTGGTCAACGCCTCCAACCCAGCCGCGCCCTCGCTCACGACCGACCTCTTCCAGGGTCAGGGCGGCGTCGCCGTGGACCCCTCCACCGGGCACTTCTTCGCCGCCGACGGCTATGGCGACCACATCCTGACGTTCGACGGGTTGACCAACACCGTGATCCACAGCACCTCCGCGACCGGCTGCGGCGGCGTCTTCGACTTCGACCCTTCGCACAATGCGGTCGCCGAGATCACGCAATGCCAGGACTCGCTGAACGTGCTCGACTCCACGACCAACACGCTCAGCGGCTCCGTGCCGTTCTGCTGCGCCGTCGGTGAGCTGGTCCGCGTCAACAGCGCCACCGGCCGCGAGTACGCGGCCAGCTACGGCAACCCCACGAAGGTCTACGGGCCGCCGCCCACGATGACCCCGCTGGGAACGTTGCCCGGCACGATCGTGGCCGTCAACCCGGTCACCAACAGGCTGTACTTCTGGCCCGGCGGCTCCAGCCACGACCTGACCGTGCTCGACGGCACGAGCAACGCGACCCTCGGAACGGTCACGGGCGGAGTCGGCACCGGCGGCGTCTACCGCGTCGGCGCGGTAGACACGGTCGCCGATCGCGTGTACGTCGTCGACGAGACCACCCGCCAGGTCGTCGAGACAGACGGCGCCACCAACACCGTGCTCGCCACGATCGCGCTGCCCGGCGGGCTTCCCTCCGACGCAGTCGCCGTCGACTCGAGCAAGCACCGCTTGTACATCGTCGGCGGCAACGACCCCGGCGCCAAGACGCTCTTCGTGTACAGCGACCCGTACGACACGACGCCGCCGGACACGTCGATCGACTCTCAGCCGCCGAGCAAGACGAACAGCACCTCAGCCAGCTTCACGTTCTCGGCGACCGACCCCGACGACAGCTCCGGGTTCACCTTCAAGTGCCAGCTCGACGGCGCCAGCCTGACGCCCTGCACCTCGCCGCAGAGCTACAGCGGGCTGGCCGAGGGCAACCACACCTTCTCGGTCGCGGCCAGCGACCCGGCGGGCAACAGCGACCCGACGCCCGCGTCCTACACCTGGATGGTGGACCTGACGCCGCCGCAGATCACGATCACGACGCCGGCAGCGCGCGAGCACTTCACGCTCGACCAGGGCGTCACCCCGGTTTACGCGTGCAACGACCCGGTCTCCAACGGCGTCGCGTCGGGCATCGCCTCGTGTACCGCCACGCCGATCGACACGGCCACCCTGGGCCCGCACCTGTTCACGGTCACGGCCGTCGACCAGGCTGGGAACAGCTCGACGCTGACGAACGCCTACGTCGTCGATCCCCCGCGCTACGGCGACTTCGTGATGGCCGACCACCCGCTCGCCTACTACCGCCTGGACGAGACGCTGGGGGCCACGACGATGATCGACTCCTCCGGCAACGGCCACCACGGAACCTTCATGAACGGCGTCGTGCTGCGACGCGATCCCGCGCCCACCTGCGAGCGCCGTCCGCACCCGCCCCAGGCCTGCGACCTCAACGCCGACCCACAGGGCTGGGCCGCCTACTTCCCGCCACGCGACGGCTACGGCTACGTCAACGGGATCACGGCGCCGACGACCGCGTACTCACTTGAGGCGTGGGTCAAGCCGGCCGACTCGGGCGACATGATGATCGCGGCCCACGGTGGCGGCGGCCAGCTGTTCATCTCGGGCGGGCACGCGGCCTTCCGCCAGACCCAGGACACGATCTACGGCGGCGGCCCCGTGCTGACCCCGGGCCAGTGGTGGCACGTCGCGGCCAGCTGGGACGGGCACACCTCGCGGCTGTACGTCAACGGTGTGCAGGTCGCCTTCTCGACGACCGCGAACAAGCCGCCGTCGGGCACCTCGACCTTCTACGTCGGCTACGGCGACCAGGCGCCGTGGATGCACGGCACGCTGGACGAGGTCGCCTACTACGACCACGCGCTGGATGGCGACCAGTTCGCCGACCACTACGAGATCGGCACCGCCTTCGACCACCCGTCGCTGGGGACGGGGCTGCTCGACACGGCCAAGCCATTCGCCGACATCCGCACGCCCGTCAACGGCGGCACGTACGCGCCCACCAAGGTCCCCAACGCTGATTTCTCCTGCACGGACCCCGACGGACCTGGTGACGTCGTCAGCTGCACGGCCACCGTTGACGGCAACCCGATCAACAGCGGCGACCCGCTGCCGAACGGGCTCGGGTCGCACTCGCTGACAGTGACCGCGACCGACGCGGGCGGCCTGGTCTACGTGCACACACACAGCTACACGGTCGAGCCCTACCCGGATGTCGTGCTGTCCGACTCCCCGCTGGCCTACTACCGGCTCGGTGACGCCGCCAACTCATCGACGATGAGCGACGAGACGGGCGCCCACAACGGCGTGTACATGAACGATCAGACCCAGGGCCTCCCCGGAATCTCCGGGGACGGCAACTCCACCCGCCAGTTCCTCGGCCACGGCGGCTACGGCTACGTCAACGGCGTCACGGTCCCGCACGACTCCTACACGGTCGAGGCGTGGGTCAAGCCGGACGACAACGGCGACATGATGATCCTTCAGTTCAACGACGCCGGCGCGCTCAGCATCCACAACGGGCACTTCCTCTTCCGCCAGACCGATCAGGACATCACCGACCCCGGCAGTGTGGTCGCGGGCCACTGGCACCACGTCGTCGGCGTCTGGGACGGCCAGACCGCGACGCTCTACGTCGACGGCCAGGCGGTCGCCTCGCACGAGTCGACGACCCGGCCCGTGGGCGCCTCCACGATGTACGTCGGTTACGGCGATCTCGCCCCGTGGGCGCGCGGCGAACTCGACGAGGTCGCCTACTTCCCGACGGCGCTGTCGGCCGAACGCGTGTACGAGCACTACATCGCCGACCCACCGCCGGGCGACAGCTCGACGACCTCCGCCTCTTCATCCAGCGCGTCACCGCCCGCCGTCTGGTCACCGCCCGCCCCGCAGGGCGCGAGTGCTCCCGCCCCGTCCGGCCCGGCAGCAAAGGCGCTCGCGCCCGCCAAGCTCGCCCCGACGAAGGCCAAGAGCAAGAGCAAGAGCAAGAGCAAGCTCAAGGTCAAGGCCGTGGCGCACAAGAAGCACGCGGCCAGGCGCGCCAGGCGCGCCCGCCACCACTGAGTTAGCCCCGCAGCAGCTCACTCGCCCGTGGCCGTAGCGCGGGGGTAGAACGCGGCGGCGTGGCGGTGCATGTTCGAGGGCTCTTCTCAGCCTGCGCGGACGCGAGCCGGAGCGGGCGCGGCGATCTCCAGCATTTGTGAGGCGCGCTTGTCCACGGAGACCAGGTCGTTGCACGCGTAAACCGGGGCGACGCCCTTGTACGGCACTACGCTTTGGGCAGTTGCTCCGCCAGCTAACCGGATATATATGCTCGTGCCTCCGCGCCGAGCCGTGGGCGCTGGATCCTGTCAGGCCGCCCTGGAGTCTGCCGGTCGCCCTGTAAGGATGCGCGCCGTGACGCTTGCTGCCGCTGACACACTAACCGTCACGGCGCTGGAGCGACTTCGGTCACTCACGGACGATGCCGACGCACAGTTCCGCTCAGACCAGCTGGAGGCAATCCGGGATCTGGTCATCGACCGTGCGCGCGTGTTGTGCGTACAGCGAACCGGCTGGGGAAAGTCAGCTGTGTACTTCGTAGCGACATCCCTGCTCCGTCAGGCCGGTAGTGGCCCGACATTGATCATCAGCCCACTGTTGGCGTTGATGCGCAATCAGATCGCAGCAGCTAGACGGCTTGGCCTGCGCGCCTATACGGTCAACAGCACGAATCAGTCCGACTGGGACGAGATCCGAGATCGGCTCGCGAGGAACTCAATAGACCTGTTGCTAATAAGCCCGGAGCGGCTCAATAACCCTCGTTTCCGCGAGGACATGCTCCCGTTGTTCTCCGCGTCTGTCGGGTTGCTCGTGATCGACGAGGCGCACTGCATTTCGGACTGGGGACATGACTTCAGACCCGATTACCGGCGAGTCAAGGATATGGTCGATGCTCTGGCGCCTAACGTTGCAGTGCTTGGCACCACAGCTACCGCCAACGATCGGGTTGTAACAGACGTGCTCGAGCAGCTGGCGGCCTCTGACGGCGAGACGCTGCGCGTCTATCGTGGTCCTCTCGCTCGGACCAGCTTGCGTTTGGAGGTCGTCGAGTTGCCAAAGCCTTCGCAGCGGCTGGCATGGCTTGTAGAGCATCTGCCAACGTTTGACGGGTCGGGGATCGTCTACACATTGACCAAGCGCGATGCTGAAGAAGTTGTGGCGTTCCTGCAGGACAACGGTATCTCGGCGCTGGCCTACTGTGGTGATCACGAGACCGAGGACCGGATCGCGACGGAGGAGCTCCTCCTGCGAAACGAAGTCAAGGCGGTTGTTGCCACCAGCGCGCTAGGGATGGGCTACGACAAGCCCGACCTGGCCTTCGTCGTGCACTACCAAGCACCGGGCTCTGTCGTCTCCTACTACCAGCAAGTCGGGCGGGCCGGCCGGGGCGTTGAGCACGCAGACATCATTCTGCTGCGTGGCAAGGAGGACCGTCACATTCAGGACTTTTTTATCCAGCAGGCGTTCCCGTCCCGTGAGCTAGTTGCAACGGTACTAGCAGCGCTTGAGGCCGTCGGGAACGAGGGGCTGACGACACGGGAAACCATGGCTGTGGTCAATCTTGGCATGAGCCGGATAGAAGCCATGCTCAAGATCCTCGACGTTGAGGGAGCGGTACGGCGTGAAGGTAATCGTTGGCGAGTCGTACCGAATGCCGACTGGCGCTACGACGCTGAGCGGTACGCGCAGGTCACGGCACTACGTCGCGCGGAGCAGGAGGCGATGGCCAACTTTGGCTTGGATGGACGCTGTCTCATGCGCGGATTGCAAGAAGAGCTTGACGATCCTGGAGCAGAAGATTGCGGTCGCTGCTCGGCGTGCACTGGACCACGCTACGCAAAGACTCTCGAGCCGCGTTTGATCGAGCTTGCTGGACGCCATTTGCGCTCGAAACCTGTTCAGCTAGAGGTCAAGAAGCAGGTACCCAGCGACGCTGGCGCGATGAAAAAGATCCCAGAGGACGTCCGCACGGAGCCTGGTTGGGCGCTAGCCCGGCTAGGAGACGATGGCTGGTGGCCGGCAGTGGAGCGAGGGCTCGAGATGGGCGAGTTCGATGAGCAGGTCGCCATGGGTTTGGCAGACCTCCTGCGCCTCGTACGTCCGCAGGTCGCGTGGATTACCACCGTTCCATCTGCCCGTCTCGGCGATCTTCTAGCGAATCTGGCGGCTCATGTTGCCAACGAGCTTGGAATACCACACGTAGAGCTCGTCACAAGGACTGTGGCACGACCACCACAGAGAGATATGGCGAACTCGGTGACCCAGGCAGAGAATGTTCGTGGTGCGTTTGCGATCACCTCGAAGCCGCCTGGTGGCGTTGGCGTACTACTTGACGATCATCGTCACTCGGGATGGACGCTGGCAATGGTTGGTGGGCAACTTAGGCGCGTTGGCGCGCACACGATCGTTCCCGTGGTGCTCGGAACCGTTGCAGCTTGATGCGGTCTGAATGTCGCCTGCCGTTCAAGCACGCAGCACCGACGCTGCACGTTGGAAGCCGACATCTAGGATGTCCGCCCACGGGCCACCTGTTGCTCTATCTCCTTCAATCGAGCGGCGTCAGTGGGCTCAGCTGACTGGAGAATCCTCCCGCACACACGCGCGCGGGCGCGTTGGCCTGGCTCGAAGATCATCGTGCAAGTGTCGCCGCACTTGATGGCGACGGCGGTGAGCTTCTTGTGGTCGATTGCGCGACGGGCGACAGTGAGCAGGCGCCCGTCGTGCAACGGGTCGGTGGCCCCGTAGACGCTGACGCTCGTCCCTACGGTGGCCTGGCGGTGCAGGTCGAGCTCGATCCTCTTGAACTCTAGCTCGGCGGCGAGTCGCGCACACCAAGTCTCGTCATCGATGAACGCCTTCAACAGCTTCAACAGGAGCCGACGAAGGCGATCTTCATCGAGTGCCTCGTGCACCCACGCGAGCAGGAGGACGGCGAGCAGGTCTGGTAATTGATGACGGGCGCGTTGGGCGAGATGAGCGCGTGCCGCGGGTCGGCGACGGCGTCGCACCAACGGTTGAGTAGGTTGTACGCCCGCACACGCTGACGCGCCTCCATCGTCCAGGGTGTACCGGTGCGGGGCTCCTCCTCGCCGTCGGTGCTCTGAGCGACCGACG
>JANWLE010000085.1 GCA_025451035.1 Solirubrobacteraceae bacterium | reverse complement strand
GTGATCGTGATTGACGAGCAGGGGGTCGTCCGCCACCGCCACGACCACCGGCTCGGTCTGGACTACCAGTCGGTGGACGACCTCAAAGCGGCGCTACAGGCGCTGCCCCGTCCGGTCGCCTGAGGGTCGAGTTGTCCCCGAAGGCTTTCGGGAAAGCCTGAGAAACCAAATGCCTGCGGGCAGTCTGAGGGTATGGCTAGGGAGCATGATCGTGCTCTCGCGACGTTCCCGCTTCATAGCCAGCTGCCTACCACCCACCGATGGCTACCTTCACTGACAAAGAACTCGAGTACCTCAAGAGCCAGCGGCTCGCGCGCCTCGCCACCGCAGACTCGAACAACGCGCCGCACGTGCAGCAGCCCGCGATCCGTACGATCCGGCAAGATTGGTAATCTGATGGTATGCGCGTTACCATTGATGGAGTCGGGCGTCTGGTGATCCCGAAGACCCTCCGAGAAGAGTTGGGGGTGCACGGGCCGACCGCCCTCGAGCTGACCGCCGCCGACGGAAGGCTCGAGCTGACCGTCGCCGACGTGCCCGCCCGCGTCGAGGAGCAAGATGGCTTTCCCGTGATCGTGACCGACCGGCCGATGGAGCCGATGAGCGTCGCGGATACTCGCACGGCGGTCGAACGCGTGCGACGGTGATCGCGCCGGACTCAAGCGTCGTGATCGCGGCGCTCGCACCGTGGCATGAAGCCCACCGTCTCGCGCGCGCCGCGCTTGTGGATGGCGAAGTCCGGCTCCCCGCCCACGTCGCATTCGAGACGACCTCGGCGCTCAGCCGTATGCCCGAGGGACGCCGGATAGCGCCAGCGGTCGTCCTGGAGGCCCTGCAGCGTGGCTTCTCACAGCCCTGGCTTGCGATGGACGCCGACGGTCTGCGCGACGCACTGCTGCGGGCCGTCGAGGCTGGGGTGCGCGGCGGCGCGCTGTATGACGCGCTGATCGCAGCGACGGTCGCCGCCCAGGGCGGGGAGATCTTGAGCGCCGACCCGCGAGCACTCGCCACCTACCGAGCGATGGACGTCGAAGTCAGGTTCGTCAACGCTTGAGGGTCAGCAGCCGCTCGCTCACCGTGAGACTGGGGGCGCGGCGGTCGTCACCTCTCCATCAGCAGGGTGCGCAGTGAGGGCGTTCACACGGTTGACCTCTGCCGCGATAGCGATGATCTACGAGTGGTGCGGCGCCGAATCGTGGACGAGGGGTTTGACTACTGCAGCTGCACGTGATGTGCCTTCTCGTGTAGTAAAATAGGCTTGATGGAGCGCCTGAACATCACGCTGGACGACGAGCAGGCCGAGAAGCTCTCGCGCCTTGCGGATCGCATGCACATCCAGCCCGGCACGATCGCGCGGTCGCTCTTGTCGAACGCGCTGGATGAAGCCGACCCCGACGCGCGGAACGTCGCTGCGCTGTTGGACGGAATCCCGGGAGCGCTCGCGCGCGCCGAACTCGGGCGTGAGCAGGCGCACGCCGGCGAAACGATCTCGATCAACGAGCTTTAGTCCGTGGCGCGAGTTGAGCTCGCGATCGCGGCCGTCGACGATCTCGACAGCATGATCCGGATGCACAGCCTACCCGGCGACACGCGTGAGCGTGTGGCCAGGTCGTTGCGATCCGTGGTGCGGTTTCCGAATATGGGACCCTCTCTGGCGGGACGCTGGGAGGGCTTCAGATTCATCCTCGGCCCGTGGCGATGGCTGATCCTCGTCTACGTTTACATTGAGGACGAGGACCGCGTCGTCGTCGTCACGACTCAGGATGCGCGCTCCTAAACGGCCGCCACAGCTAACCAGGCGTAGCCGCCGAATCGAACCCGGTCGCAAACATGCCCAATGCGTCAGCTACCTCTTCGGGTCGCCCGCAGCGGAAGCCCAGGGCGGCGTTTCTCTCTGTTGGCCTCGGACCATTCCGGGAGCGTCAGTCGGGTACCTGGCGCTCGCCGGGGCGCTCCTCGGCGCGTCGCGCGTGCATCTCCGCGAGCTCGAGCTGGAGGTTGCGCGCCGGCTCGGCGGGACCGGGGGCGCGCCTGTGCCAGACGCCGTCGCCGTCCAGCTCCCACGAGCTCTGATTGTCGGCGAACGCGCGGTCGAGCACGTCCGTCAGCTCGGCACGCAGCTGCGCCGAGTCGATCGGCACCGCGAGCTCCACCCGGTGGTCGAGGTTGCGGGGCATCAGGTCAGCCGAGGCGATGTAGATCTTCGTCTCCTCGCCGCGCTGGAAGGCGTAGATGCGCGAGTGCTCGAGCAGCCTGCCCACGATCGACACGACCCGGATGTTCTCCGAGAGGCCCTCGATCCCCGGGCGCAGACAGCAGATGCCGCGCACGTTCAGCTCGACGGGCACGCCGGCCTGCGAGGCGCGGTACAGCGCGCGGATGCAGCGCCCGTCCACCAGCGCGTTCATCTTCATCGCGATCCGTGTGGGCAGGCCCGAGCGGTGCGCCTCGACCGTGCGCTCGATCTCGTCGATGATGCCGTAGCGCATGTGCGCGGGCGCGGTCAGGACCTTGCGGTAGCCGAGCGGCCGGCCGTAGCCGGTGAGGTAATTGAACATGTCGGCGACGTCCGCGCCGATCTGCTCGTCGGTGGTGAAGAGGCCGAAGTCGGTGTATAGGCGGGCGGTGCGCGAGTGATAGTTGCCGGTGCCGATGTGCACGTAGTTGCGCACTCCGTCGCCCTCGCGACGCACCACCAGCACGCACTTGGCGTGCGTCTTGAGCGCCGGCTGGCCGTAGACGACGTGCACGCCGGCCTCCTCCAGCGCCTTGGCCCAGTGGATGTTGGTGCGCTCGTCGAAGCGCGCGGTCAGCTCGACCAGCGCGACCGCCTGCTTGCCGCGTTCGGTGGCGTCGATCAGCGCGGGCACCATCGGCGAGTCGTTGCTCGTGCGATACACCGTCTGCTTGATCGCGAGCACGTTCGGGTCTTCGACGGCCTGCTCGACGAAACGCTCCACCGATGTCGCGAACGAGTCATACGGGTGGTGCAACAGCAGGTCGCCTTCGCGCATCGCGCTCAGCACGTCCGGGCGCTCGTCCTCATTGCGCAGCAGCCGCGGATGGGTGACGCTGGCGAGCTGCGGCTCGCGCAGCTCGGCGTACCCGTGCAGTCTCACGATCTGCCACAGCCCGCCCATGTCCAGCAGCCCGTCGACGGGGTAGACCTCCTCCTCGGTCATGCCCAGCAGCGCAGTCAGCTCCGCGCGCAGGGCCTGCGAGCAGTTGGTGCCGACCTCGACCCGCACCAGTTCGCCGAAGCGCCGGCGGCGCAGCTCGTCCTCGACCGCCTGCAGCAGGTCGGCGGCGTCGTCGGAGACCTCGAGGTCCGCGTCGCGGGTGACGCGGAAAAAGCCGTAGTCGACGATCTCCATGCCTGGGAAGAGCGCGTCCAGGTGGTGGGCGATGACCTCCTCGAGCGCCACGAACGTCGTCTTGTCCTGCAGCGAAACGAACCGCGGCAGGATCTCCGCCGGCACCTTCACGCGCGCGAACACCGTCTGGTCGGTGGTCGGGTCGCGCACCAGCAGCGCGAGGCTGAGCGACAGGTTCGAGATGTAGGGGAACGGCCGCCCGGGGGCGACCGCGAGCGGCGTGAGCGCCGGGAAGATCACCCGCTGGAAGCGCTCGGCGAGATACTCGCGCTCTGGCTCGGTCAGCTCCTCGTAGCCGACCAGGCGGATGCCGTGCTCGGCGAGCGCGGGACGCAGCCGCCCGTCGAAGCAGGCGCTCAGCCTGCGCCCGAGCTCGAGCACGCGCTCGCGGATCGCTGCGATCGTTTCGGCCGGCGCCAGGCCGTCCTGGCTCGGCGTCTCTATGCCCGCGTCGACCTGGTCCTGCAGCGCCGCGACGCGCACCATGTAGTACTCGTCGAGGTTGGTGGTGTAGATCGCGCAGAACTTCACCCGCTCGAGCAGCGGTGTGCGCTCGTCGACCGCGAGCTCGAGTACGCGCTCGTTGAAGTCAAGCCAGGAGAGCTCGCGGTTGATGTACAGCGCGGGGTCACGCAGCTCCTCCTGCTCTGAGGCTGCTGGTACTAGCTTCTGCTCTGCGCTCATTGTCTCTCCAACGCTACATGCTCTCGCCGGCGTTCACTCCCGCAAGCGGCGCGAGCGCAAAACATCCCCAAAGCGCGGCGGCAGCGTGTAAATAAATTGATAAAGCGCGGCGTGTCGGTGGTCCGACGTGCGGCGCTCACGGTAGGCTGCAGCGCGACATGGTCCGCCAGCTCTGGCTGCTACGCCACGCCGAGGCCGAGCCGCACGGTACGCGCGCGGATGAGCAGCGCGCGCTGACCGACCGCGGCGAGCGCCAGGCGGCGATGGCCGGCATTGCGCTGGCCAGCCTCGGCGTCAGCTTCCAGTCGATCCTCACGAGCCCCAAGCTGCGCGCGCTACAGACCGCGCGCTTGGCGCTCGCCGAGCTCCCGGCGGCGCAGCGCGAGCTGCTCGCCACGCATACGCCGCTGGCGGGTGACTTCGACGCCGCGCAGGCACTCGAGGCGCTCTCGGCGCTCGACGCCGACGGCGCGCTGCTGCTCGTCGGTCACGAGCCGGACATGTCGAGGCTGCTCGGCGAACTGACCGGCGCGCGGGCGGCGGTGAAGAAGGGCGGGCTTGCGATGGTGCGCATGCACGGCGCGGCCGGCGGTGAGCTCGCGCTGCTGATGCGCCCGCACGATATAGCGCTGCTCGCCGGCGGGGCCGGCTAGCTGGCGCTGAGCGCCAGCTCCTGCACCTCGAGCAGCTCCGGCTCGGGCAGCTCGCCGTAGCCCTCCTGGCCCGCCGGTGCCGGCGCTGGTTTGCCGTTGGGGTCTACCGCTTCTGCGGCGAAGCGGTAGCCGATACCGAAGTGGGTGTGGATGTAGCGCCAGCCGGGAGAGGCCTTCTCGAGCTTCTGGCGCAGCTTGCGCACGAACACGTCGACCGAGCGGTCGCCGCGCACCATCGCGTAGCCCCACAGCCGCGAGTAGATCTCCTCGCGCTCGAGCACCCTTCCGTCAGCGGCGGCGAGCAGCTCGATCAGCTCGTACTCGCGGCGGGTCAGCTCTAGGCTGGCGCCGTTGACGAACGCCTGGAAGCGCTCTGAGCGGATCTCGACCTCGCCGGCGCGCAGTGTCTTTGACTCGCTGCGGGCGCTCGGGCGACGGCGGCGGCGCACGACGCCCTCCATGCGCGCGATCACCTCCTCGGGGTGACAGGGCTTTGACACCCAGTCGTCGGCTCCCAGGCGCAGGCCGCGCACGCGCTGGGCGACCGTCGAGGCGCCGGTGCACACGACGATGCCGAGTTCCGGCAGGGTGTCGCAGAGACGCTCGAGCCACGCCCACGCCTGTGGCCCGAGCACGGCGAGGTCGACGACGAGCGCGGACAGGCGCATCGAGGAGATCGCGTCCGTGGTCACGGGGCTGGCGAGCACCCGGTACTCGAAGCCCACACGCTCCAGTCGCTTGCTCAAGACCTGGATGAAGCCGCTGTCGCGGTCGAGGATCGCGACCCTGAGCGGGGCTTGGGAGGACGCTATCCCCAGGCTGGAGGCGGCGGGCGTCTCTTCAGCGCGGATGTCGTGGGTCATCTGGCGCGCAGTTTAGGGGACGGGGCCGATAGTGCAATCGCCAGACGGCAAATGTCACAGGATCTTCACACGGCTAGGCGCTGGCGCGACTGCCGAGCGTGCGCCTTTCGCCCAGGTGCGTCAGCGCGGACGGCTCAGAGCGGGTTTCCACGACCGGGGCGTGGCCGAGGTCGACGCGGACGCGCAGCCTGATGCTCTGCGATCTCAGCAGCGCCTCGCGGGCGTGCTCGAGCGCCGCCTTGCGCTGCGCCGCGGCCAGGCCGCAGGCCTCGAGGAAGCGGTCCGGGCCGCTGCTTGAAAGCGCGGGTGCGTCGATCTCCAGTTCCTCCCAGCGCGCCGCGCTCGCGATCGGCGCGCTGGCCGCGGGGCGGATGATGCAGGCGGCCATGTCGTCGCTGATCATGCTCGCTCTGCGTCTCACGGCGGTCAGCAGCGCGGTGGCGTCGGGTTGGTCGCCGAGCTCGTCCAGCAGCCGGCGCAGCCCGTCGCGGTTGAGCAGGCTGCCCTGCGTGCGGGCCTCGGTCAGGCCGTCGCTGAAGAAGCACACGGTCGAGCCGTGGCAGAGGCCGAGCACGGTCTGGCGCTGGCCGGTGGGAACGCCCCATCCCAGCGGCGGGGAGGAGTAGCCGCCGAGCACCTCGGGCCCTGGTATCCGTGGGGTCAGCGGCGGCGGGTGGCCCGCGCTGGCGTACGTCAGCATGCCGGTCCGCTCGTCGTAGCTGGCGGCGATGACTGTCGCGAAATGCTCGAGCTCGGGCTCCGACATCACTTCGCCGGCGAGCCGCAGCGCAGCCAGTGGCTCGAGTCCCGCCTCCAGGTAGGCGCGCAGCGTGTAGCGGGTCAGTGCGGCCTGCTTGAGCGCGAGGTGCCCGTGGCCGGACACGTCGCCGAGGATGATCCCGACGCGCCCGTCTGTCAACGCGAATGCGTCGTAGAAGTCCCCGCCCGCGGCCGGGCCCTCCGCCGGCCGGTAGGCCGCGGAGATCTCGAGGCGGCCGATCTGCTCGGGGACGTCAGGTACGAGCGCGCCCTGCATCACCTCGAGGTGGCTGACGAGCGCGCCCTGCTCGCGCTCCAGCTGGCGCGTCCGGCGGGCGGCGAGGATCGCCCTGGCGCCGAGGGCAAGTGTCGCGATCAGCAGCGCGAGGATGATCGGGCGGCTCCAGTCCGGCACCGGCAGCCCGAGCGGGATCTCGCGGCCGAGGACGCTGAGCGGGTCGGGGTTGGCCTTTGCGCGCGGTCGGGATGCGGGTCGGCGCTGGGCGGCGTCGCTCGGCTTGCGCGCGGCGCTGGTCGCGGCGGCGAGGAACACCGCGGCGCCTGCGCGTGGCGGGGTGCGCGTGCCGTTGCCGGCGAGGGCGGCTTGCCTTCGTGTTGTGGAGCTCCTCGCCGGGCGTCGGCGGGCGGTTGGTTTGGCGTGCGCTGGACTGGGCGCGCTCACCGAGCGGGTCGCCTGTGGCGCGCTTGGGCTGCTCGCCGGCGCGCCCTGAACGGCGGACGGCGCAGGGCTGCCCGCGCCAGCCACTGGGCTTGCGCTCGCCGCGGCCGCGCTGATTTCGCGCGAGTCGACGTGCACCGGGCCGGCCGAGACGGATGTTTCCTTGCCGCTGCTCACCGGCGCGGGCGTGGACACGGTGCTCGAGACGGGGCCTGAGGTTTCCACCGAGGCCGTCTGCTGCGCCGTGTGGGCGTGGGCGTGGCCGCCCGCTGTCGCCGAGTGGCCTGCCGCTTTGCCATGCGCGGACTCGCCGTGGGCGGCGCCTTTGCCCGCATGCCCCTTGGCGGGGGTCTGCTCGGGTGCTGCTGGGCTGCCCGCGGCGGGTGTGCTCGTTCCCTGCCCTTGCGGCGAGTCAGAGGGACCGTGCTGGTGGCCTTCCCCGCCGCCTTCGGAGGCGGCGGGTGGGGAGCCGTCTTCGCCGGATTCCTGCTGCTGGCCGTGGGGAGAGCCGTGCCCGCCGTGACCGGCGTAGCTCGCGCTCGCGAGGATCGCCGAGAGGCACAGCGCGACCACCGCAGAGCTCACCAGGAGCGCGGCGAGAGTTCGTGCCTTGGTCGGGAAAATCATCGTCTCGGGCTGGGTCTGGCTAGCCGGTCTGGGCGACCGCCGGCGTGCGCGGCCACCAGGGCTGCTGAGTGCGCCACGGTCAAGGTGAACCTCCCCCAATGCATCTAGCGCTCCTGCTCGGTGTCTGCCCCTCGAGTACAGGTTAGAGGAAGAGTGGTTGCTGACCAAATAGTTTTTTGCTGTTCTAAACGCGGGTCGACAGCAGCGGCGGGGCGTGCGTGGCTCACGTTCACGACCGCCCACGACAGTGTCTGCGCGCGGCGCACGGCGTCCTTTGGTGGGCTGTCAGCCGAGTTCGGCAAGTGAGCCGAGCGCCTCCGAGCGTGAGTCGTAGATCGCCACCATTTCGTCGAGCCCGACCATCTGGAAGATGCGCAGCACGCGCGGGTTGCCGCACACCAGTGCCATCGCGCATTCCATCTCGCTCATCCGCGAGACGGTCTTGGCGAGAACGCCGATGGCGGTGGAGTCGATGAACGTGACGTCGGAGAGATCGACTATCAGCGGTGCGCCGTCGGGGTGGATCGCGCTTGCCAGCAGGTTGCGCAGCTTGGAGCTGGAGGCATAGTCGACCTCGCCGCCGGCGGCGACAATCATCGCCTTGCCAGCGGAGCCATCGTGGACGATCGGCTCCTCAGCTACATAGAACGAGCGCATAACTGCAGGTCCCTCACATCGCCTATCCCGGTCAAAGCGCGTGCCGCGAGCGGCATACGCATTGTTTCGATATATCGGAACTTCGGCTTTAACGCAAGTGGGCGCCGCTGGACGACTGGAGGATCCCTAGTCGCTGGGCTGCGAGCCGCGCGCGCGCTCGTCCGACGGAGCCGAGAACTCCGGGAACAGGCCGGTGACGACGAACGCGACCTGCTCGCCCACGTCGACGGCGTTGTCGCCGATCCGCTCGAGCGCCCTGGCCACGAGGATCATGTGCATCGCCCATTCGCGGGTGTCGGCGTCCGCGCCGACCTCGAGCGCCATCCTGAAGATGTCCCGGTTCAAGCGGTTGATCTCGCGGTCCTGGCGGACGAGATCCTCCGCCAGGGCGACGTCGCGGCCGAGGAACGCCGCCTTGCACTGGATCGTCTCCGAGCGGGCGTAGGCGCCCATCTTCGCGAGCGCCTGCAGCACCTCTTGGCGCACCGGCGGCTCGTAGCCGGAGAGCGGGATCACCTTCGCGATGTTCACGCACTGGTCGCCCATGCGCTCGATGTGCTTGATCACGTGCAAGAGCGCGGCGACCAGCCGCAGGTCGCCCGCGACTGGCGCCTGCGTGGCGAGCAGCGAAAGGACCCCCTGGTGGACCTCCAGGTAGCGCCCGTCGATGCGGTCGTCGTCGTGTATCACCATCTGCGCCAGCTCGACGTCCTGGTGTGACAGCGCCTCCATCACGCGGTCGAGCTGCTCGACGATCAGATCGAGCCCGCCCAGCGCGCGCTCTTCGAGCTCCTTCAGCTGCTGCTGAAAGTGCTGGCGGCCTTGGCTGCCGGGGGGGCTAGCCGAACTTTCCGGTGACATATTCTTCGGTTCGCAGATCGCCGGGTGTGGTGAAGATCTCCTGGGTGGGGCCGACCTCCACCAGCGCACCCGAGAGCATGAACGCGGTGCGGTCCGCCACGCGCGCGGCCTGCTGCATGTTGTGTGTGACTATCACGATCGTGACGCGCTGCTTGAGCTGGTCGATCAGCTCCTCGATCTTCAGCGTCGCGATCGGGTCGAGCGCCGAGCAGGGCTCGTCCATCAGCAGCACCTCGGGGTCCACGGCGAGCGAGCGGGCGATGCACAGCCGCTGCTGCTGGCCGCCGGAGAGCCCGGCGCCGGGCGACGACAGGCGGTCCTTGACCTCGTCCCACAGGCTGGCGCTGCGCAAGGCCGACTCGACCTTGTGCGAGAGGTTCTCGCGCCGGCGCGAGGTCAGGCGCAGCCCCGCCGCGACATTGTCGAAGATCGACATCGTGGGGAATGGGTTGGGCTTCTGGAAGACCATGCCGATCGCGCGCCTGACCGCCACGACATCGACCGCCGGGTCATAAAGGTCGACGTCGTCGAGCAGCACCTTGCCCTTGGCGTGGGCGCCCGGGATCTCCTCGTGCATGCGGTTGACGCAGCGGATCATCGTCGACTTGCCGCAGCCGGAGGGGCCGATGATCGCGGTGACCTGGTTGGCGGGGAACTCGAGGCTGATGCCCCGTACCTGTTCGGCCTCACCGTAGAAGGCGCGCAGCCCCTCGAGCCTGACGCTGTGACCCTGGTGCGCTGGGCGCTGGGGCTGGGCCGTCGCCGGGGCGTCCGTCGCCGGGTGCGTTTCGTCGGCGGTGTGGTGCTCGAGTTCCATGGGGTCGTTGTGGGGCACTGCTGTCGCTGCCGGCCCGTCGGTGCTCATGCTAGACGGCTTCTGCGCGAGACGAGTCGGGCGAGCAGGTTGAGGATGAGGATCATCGTGACGAGCGTCAGCGCTGCTCCCCACGCACGGTTTACCACCGATGTGGTGGGGGACGTCACGTCGTTGTAGATCTGAACGGGCAGTGAGTTCATGAACTGGCCCAGGTTGAAGTCCGTCTTGAACGTCGCGGCGGCGGTGAACAAGAGCGGCGCGGTCTCCCCGGCGGCCCTCGCGATCGCGAGCAGCACGCCGGTCACCATCCCCGGCAGCGCGGTTGGCAACACGACCGAGAAGATCACCCGCCAGCGCGGCGCGCCGAGCGCGAGCGCCGCTTCGCGCAGGGCCCCCGGGACGAGCTGCAGCACGACCTCGGCCGAGCGGATCACGACCGGCAGCATCAACAGCGAGAGCGCAAGCGAGCCCTTGTAGCCGGCGTAGGAGCTGCCGGTGCCGACGATCAGCGCGATGTAGATGAACAGCCCGAAGACGATCGACGGCACGCCGGTCAGGACGTCGACGAAGAAGCGCACCAGGTGCGCGGCGAGGCGCTCGCCGCCGTACTCCACGAGCCAGACCGCCACGCCGATGCCGGCCGGGATCGAGATCGCCGACGCCAGCGCCACGATCTCGATCGTGCCGAGGATCGCGCTCTTGATGCCGCCGATCGACGCCTTGGCGAAGAACGTGTTGCCGGTCGGGTCGGTCGTGAAGAAGCTCGGGCTCCACGAGCTGAGGCCCTTGCTGAGCAGGTAGTAGAGGATCAGCACCAGCGGGATCAGGGCGATCACGGTCGCGGCGAGGATGAAGCCGCGCGCGAGTCTGTCGCTGCGCTGGCGCGCGCGGCTCGGCGCAAAGCGCTGCAGTTGCCGTTGGGCTTGGCCGTGGCCGCTCATCTCACCGGTGCCGGGACGATCGCGGTGCCCGCGGAGGCGGGGTTGGCGGGGCTCGCGCTGCGGCTGCGCGAGGCGCGCAGTACGAGCAGGCGCGCCACGCCGTTGACCAGCAGCGTCAGCACGAACAGCGCGAGGCCTGCGGCGAACAGCGCCGAGCGGTGCAGCCCCTGGGCCTCGCCGAACTCGTTCGCGATGACCGCGGCGAGGCTGTAGCCCTGCCCGAACAGCTGGTGCGGCAGCTGCGGCGCGTCGCCGATCACGATCGTCACCGCGATCGTCTCGCCGACCGCGCGGCCAAGCCCGAGCATCGACGCGCCGGTGATGCCGGCCCGGCAGTAGGGCAGGACGGCCAGGCGGATCATCTCCCAGCGCGTGGCGCCGAGGCCGAGCGCGGCCTCCTTGTGGTCGGGTGGGACGGTCGCGATCACCTCGCGGCTGATCGCGCTGACGATCGGCAGGATCATGATCGCGAGGATCAGCCCGGCGATGAAGATGTTGGGGATCGTGACCAGGCCGCCGCCGACGAACGGGATGAAGGACAGGCGGTCTGCCAGCCACTGCTCGAGCGGCTGCAGCTTCGGCGCGAGGAAGAAGATCCCCCACAGGCCGTAGACGACCGACGGCACGGCGGCGAGCAGCTCGATGAGGACTGTGACGGGCGTCTTGACGCGGCTCGGGCACAGCTCGGTGAGGTACACGGCGGTCGCGACCGCCACCGGCACGCCGATGATGAGCGCCAGCACGGAGGTGATGAGCGTCCCCAGCACGAGCGGCAGCGCACCGAAGTGGTTGGCGCCGACGTTCCAGTCGTTGTTGAAGGCGAAGTCGAGGATGCCGGACTTGGCGAAGACCGGTTCGGCCTCGCCGACGAGGCGGATGAAGAAGTAGACGATCAGCGCGAGGATCAGCGCGGTCAGCGCCGCCAGGCTGTACTTCAAAAGGCGGTCCGGTAGACGCGCCAGCGGCGACCGCTCGAGCACCGAGCGGTCGCCGCCAGCGACAGATGCTGCCTCCATGCGCGGGTGTCTACACCATCTAGCGGTCGTCTGCTAGCCGGCGAGCGGCGTTCCGTTGCAGGTGAGGCTCGCCACGGCGGCCTTCGCCTTCGCCAGGATCGGGCTGGGCAGCGACGCGTAGTCCGCTTCCTGGAGGATGCTCTGGCCGGAGCCGAGGCCGTAGTTCAGGAAGCTGACGACGCCCTTGGCGGCGCCTTCGCCGCCCGGCACGCCCGCCTTGCACATGTCCTTGTAGACGATGATGAACGTCTGCGAGGTGATCGGGTAGGCGCTCGGCGAGGCGGGGTTTTTGATTTTGAAGCCGAGGTTGGCGGGGACTTCCACGCCTTCGCCGGCGGCACTGGTCGAGGCCAGCGACGGCTCCACGTACTGGCCTGCCTTGTTCTTCACCGAGGCGTAGGTGAAGTTGTGCTGCAGCGCGTAGGCCTGCTCGACGTAGCCGAAGGAGCCGGTCGTCTGCTGGATCGCGCCGGCGACGCCGGCGTTGCCCTTCGCGCCCGTGCCGGTCGGCCACTGCACGTCCTTGCCTTCGCCGACCTTGCTCTTCCATTCGGGGTCGACCGCGGCCAGCCACCCGGTGAAGCCGGCGGTCGTGCCGGAGGAGTCGGAGCGGTGGATCACCGTGATCGCCGTTGAAGGCAGCGACACGCCGGGGTTCAGCGCCTTGATCTCGGCGTCGTCCCAGCTCTTGACCTTGCCCATGTAGATGTCGGCGATCGTCTTGCCGTCGAGCTTCAGCCCGCTCTTTACGCCGGGCAGGTTGTAGGAGGCGGTGATCGCCCCGAAGAACATCGGGACCTGCTGCACCGGCCCGACCTTTTCCAGCGTGGCGATGTCTTCCGGCTTGAGCGGCGGGTCCGACGCGCCGAAGTCGACGGTCTTGCCCTCGAGTGCCGTGATGCCCGCGCCCGACCCGACCGACTGGTAGTTGACGGTCATGCCCGGGAGCGCCGATCCCCACTGCTGGTAGACCGGTGCCGCGAACGTCGAGCCGGCGCCAGAGATGGTTGAAGACGAAGACGTGCTGCTCGTTGAGCTCGATTTGCCGCAGGCGGCGAGGCCAAGCGCGAACAGGGCTGCGCTCGCGAGCGCTCCCATCTTATTCTTGGTCACAACTTCTCCTATGACTGGTTTTTTGTAGCGACGGGCAGGCGCGTCGCGCCCCTCGCCGGCTCACTGTGCGGTCAGTCTCGTGGGTCGGGCGCATGCCCGTTGTGAACATCTCGTGAAAGCTCGGCCGTGGCGCTGGTGCCGTTCGCGCTCAAGCGCGGCTGCGGCTGGAAGCGGTAGCCGAAGCCGGGGTGGGTGTGGATGAAGCGTCGGTCTGGCATCGCCTGCTCGAGCTTGTACCGCAGCTTGCTCACGTACACGTCGACGGAGCGGTCGGTGGGCCGTAGCTCACCGCCCCACACGGCGGAGTAGAGCTCGCTGCGGCTGACGATCGTGCCCTGGCGCGCTGCCATTGCCGCCAGCAGCTCGAATTCCCTGACCGATAGGGTCATCGCTCGGCCCGCGGCGAGTACCAGCCCGTCGGCCAGCCTGATCTCCAGCTCGCCCGCGTACAGCGAGTTCGCGTTCTCGGCGTGCGGCCCTTCCATACGGGCGACAGCCTCGCCGCCGCGGTAACGCAAGGGCGTTGTAAACCGGTAATCAACTCGTGAACAACTCGTAAAGCCAGCCGACGCGATCCTCGCCCGACACATAACCTCCCGCGAATGCCCTGGCCCTTGCGTTCGACCGACCGTGAGCTCGTGACGCTCGTGGAGCGAGCCGGCGCGAACATCGTCCGGGCTGGCCTGCTGCTGCGCGAATTGATGCTCGAGCTGCCCGAGCGCTCGAGCATCTTGGACCAGCTGAAGGCCTACGAGCAGGAAAGCGACCGCATCACGCACGACATCATCCACCGGCTCGCCGTGCATGGCAAGCACCGGCAGCGTCCCTTCGACGCGAGCGACGGGTACGCCTTGGCGGGCGCGCTCGACGACGTGCTGGACAACACCGAGCAGGCGGCCGCGCAGCTGCATCTCTACAAGGTCGAAGCGCCGATGGAGCAGGCGCTCGAGTTCGCCGACGTGCTCGTCGGCGTCGGCGAGCAGATCGTCAAGGCGCTCGAGCGGTTGTGCTCCGGGGAGGAGCCCGGGCCGCAGCTGGTCGAGATCCACCGTTTGGAGAACGAGGGCGACCGGCTGCTGCGCGACGGTGTCGCCTCGCTGTTCGCGGGCGGCGTGGACCCGATGGTCGTGATCCGCTGGAAGGACATCTTCCAGTCGCTGGAGGAGGCCGTCGACGCGTGCGAGACGGTCGCGCACGTGATCGAGGGCATCATGCTCAAACGCGGCCGCAAGCGAAGCGTCTAGCAGCGCTGCAGTGCCAGCTTGATCGGCCCGGCCGGTCCCGGCCGCAGATGTGCGCCAAAGGCGAGCGGACGGGGACGCTCAAGCGGCGGAGGCGAAGAGGCTTGCCCCCGCCGCTTTGCGTCAGCTGGCTGCTTCTAGCGCGGGGGCTCGCCCGTGCTTTCGTTGAGCAACAGCCTCCCGCCGTCTGGGTGGGAGCTGAACATGTTCGAGAGCGAGCCTGCCAGAGCGTCGAAGGAGCTGTCGCCTATTCGCCCAAGCCCCCAGTTGTCCTCGACGAAGCGCAGGATCGAGGACTGGTCGGTGACCGAGTGATCGACGTAGTTCTGCTTCGCCCAGGGAGACACCACCAGTAGCGGCAGGCGTGGGCCGTAGCCGCAACGGTCCTGATAGCCCCCCAGAGGGGCACCGCTGCCGCACCTGCCAGGACCGTTCAGTGCGTCCGCCGGCGACGCTGAGGAGTTCACGATTGGAGACATCGTGTGGTCGTAGAAGCCGTCGGAGTCGTCGTAGGAGATCACCACGGCCGTGTCGCGCCAGTCCGGCGAATGCTGGAGCTG
>JANWLE010000084.1 GCA_025451035.1 Solirubrobacteraceae bacterium | reverse complement strand
CTAGGCCAACGCCTTCCTGGGGAGCGGGGCTCGTCGTGGCGAACGGGTTGGCGTAGAAGATCATCAGCGAGATGAAGAAGGCGCCGAAGCCAAGCAGGATCGCGACCGCGTAAGGCACCAGCTCGCGAAGCCGCTTGCGCGTCAGGAACAGGACGAGGCTCGACCACAGCGACAACAGCCACGCCCACAAAAGCAGGGAGCCTTCCTGGGAGGACCACACCGCCGCCGCCTTGTATAGCGTCGGGGTGGTCGTGCTGGAGGTGTCCGCGACCGTATTGAAGGCGAAGTCGTTACTCAGGAACGCGACCTCGAGCACAGCGAACGCAGCCGTGAGGACGAGCGCGAGCGCGTAGACGGAGCGGCGCGCCGACTCCACCCAGGGTGTTTGCCCGCTTCGCGCGCCATATACCGCGGCACCGATGCCGTAGGCACACACGGCGAGCGCCAGCATCAGGCAGACACGTCCGAGGTTCGCCATCAGCGCCTATCCTCGAGCGGTGAAGGGAGGTAGCGCGACACTCACGTCTTCGACTTCGTGGACGCCGGCGCTTCCTTGTACTTGGACGGGCACTTCGTGATCAGCGAGTTGGGTTCGCCCAAATAGCGCCCGCCCCGCTTTTCGACGGTGACGATCACCTCGCGCCCTTCGCGGAAGGGATTTGGCACCGTCCCTGTGTAGGCCACGTCGACGGAGGCGCCGTGGCCGGTCCGGTCAGCGACGGCGAATTCAAGCGTTTCGCCGTTGTGACGCACCGAATGCGGTTGCACCATGCCGGTCAGCTGGTAGTGGTGCTGCGGCTGCGCCTCGCGGATCAGCTGGCTTGGGCTCAACGCTGGGCTTGCGGCACTGAAGCTCGTGTACACGAGTGCGCTCGCTAGCAGCACCGCGGCACTCAGGGCGACGACGAGCCTGATGGTTCGCTGGCGCTCAGGGTTCATCGTCTAGCAGTATCGCAAACCACTTCTGAGCGGGGCGACCGCAGCGGATCGACGAGGGCGCTATCGGTGTGCAAAGTCTCACCAAACCCACCAGGAAATTCTTCCGGTAAAGCGAAACCTTTGGGGGGCGAATGCGTCTCAACATTTGACAGGACACAAATGAGACCGAAGCTGCGCATCATCACCGAGCATCGCCCTAACCGCGCTCGCGGTGCTCGTGATACCGCGCAACGCCGCCTCCGCGCTGGTAGGAAGGCGCAGGCAGTGGCGCCCGCCTGCGAGGGTCAGGACCAGCGCGAGGCGGCAGCAAAGATGTCGCTGCAGGTGCCTGAGCAGCATCTGATGCTGCACCGTGTCCGCGGCGCCGGCGGCCCGACGGACAACGCCTCCTACACCTGCGAGTGCGGCTACGTGTTTGCCGCGTCGGTGTCGACGACGGTCTCCTGCCCGCGGTGCGGGACGTCCCAGGCCTGGTAGGCCCGGGACGCGCCGCCGCGGCACAGGCGCTACTTGATGTACATCCCGCTGATGGCGCGCGAGATCACCAGCTGCTGGATCTCAGCGGTGCCCTCGAAGATGTCGTAGATCTTCGCGTCGCGGTGGAAGCGCTCCACCGGGAACTCCCGGGTGTAGCCGTTGCCGCCCAGGATCTGAATCGCGCGCTCGGTCACCCAGACCGCCACCTCGCCAGCCTTGAGCTTTGACATCGAGCCCTCGGCGTTCTCGAACGGCACCTGGTTGCGGCCCATCCACGAGGCCCGCCACACCAGCAGCCTGGCGGCGTCGATCTCCATCTTCATGCGCGCGAGCGTGAAAGCGATCGACTGGTTCTCGATGATCTTCTTGCCGAACTGCTCGCGCTCCTTGGCGTAGTCGAGCGCGTACTCGTAGGCCGCGCGGGCGATGCCGAGCGCCTGCGCGCCGACGGTTGGGCGAGACGCCTCGAACGTCGCCATCGAGGCGTTGGACTTGTTCTTCTTGCCCTCCTTCGCGCGGGCGAGACGCTCATCGAGCTTCTCCTTGCCGCCGAGTACGTAATTCTCGGGGATGCGACAGTCGTCGAGGTAGACATCGGCGGTGTGCGAGGCGCGCAGCCCATGCTTGGACACCTTCGCGCCTTCGGTGATGCCCTTCGCTTCTGACATCGGCACCACGAACGCCGCGTGCCCCCTGGACTTCAGCTCCCGGTCGACGGTTGCGATCACGACGTGCACGTCGGAGATACCGCCGTTCGTGGCCCACGCCTTCTGGCCATTGAGCACCCACTCTTTGGTGGCCTCGTCGTACTTCGCGGTCGTCCGCACCGCGCTCACGTCCGACCCCGCGTTCGGCTCCGAGGAGCAGAACGCGGCAACCTTTACGTCGTCGGGCGTGCCGAAGCAGCGTGGGATCCATTCGCCGATCTGCTCGCCCGTCCCCTGCCCGAAGATCGCCGCGACGGCCAGCGACGTGCCCATGATCGACATGCCGATCCCGGCATCGCCCCAGAACAGCTCCTCGTTGACGATCGGCAGCCCCAGGCCGGTCGGGTCGGCGAAGAACTGCGCGATGCCTTCGAAGCCATACAGGCCTATCTTCGCCGCCTCCTGAATGATCGGCCACGGGGTCTTCTCCTTCTCGTCCCACTCGTGCGCCGCGGGCCGCATCACATCAGCCGCAAACCCGTGCACCCAGTCGCGGATGTCCTTCTGGTCCTGGGTGAGCCCCATCGAGAAGGCAACCTCTTTGCTGGCGGCGTTGGTGATCGTCTCCACGGCCGCCTCGGCGGTCTCGGTTGCCTCGGCACTGGCGACGGAAGTATCCGACATTGGGTGGATCTCTCCTTGTATGAGGGGGGAATGCGCGTGGCGTCGCGCAATCGTGGCCAGCGGAAAGTTAGCAAGCTATACATGATTGTCAACCATAGATTGAACATCGTTTACAACGGTATATAGTCTGGTCTGATGTCCGCTACGCCCGCCAAGCCGCTCGCTTCACGGCGTGCGTCCGTGCGCCGTGAGCGCGAGCGCGAGATCGTCGCCGCCACCCGCAAACTGTTCGACGAACGCGGCTTGAAGGACGCTCCCATCGAGGAGATCGCCCGCGCGGTCGGGATCAACAAGGCGCTGATCTACCGCCACGTCTCCTCCAAGGACGAGCTGTTCGTGCTGGCCCTCACCAGTTATCTGACGGATCTCGCCATCGAACTGGCTGGGGTTCCGAGCACGCTCGACCCAGTCGCGCAGCTGACCCAGGTCTGGCGCCGCTACACGGCGTACTGCCTGGAGCACCCGGCGTTCCTCGACTGCGGCCTGTCGCTGATGCGCCAGCCCGCCGACCAACTACGGGAAGAGATCTCAGAGGCCGTGTGGATCCGCCTCGGCCAGAGCATGGCATCGTGCCTGAGCCCGCTCGCGCGGATCCTCGCGCGCGGAGCCCAGCAGGGTCTGTTCAACGTGACGGACCCCGATTTCACGGCCAACCACCTCTATACCCAGACGCTCGGCACGATGCACCTCGCGCGTATCGGCGTGGGTGTGCGCGAAGGCACCAACGGCGTGCCCGAGCCGTTCGCGGTCGATCCTCGCCGGGTCCAGGAGGCCTGTATCGCGGACGTGCTGGCCTCGGTTGGGGTCCGCTCGCCCGCGTGAACAGAGACGGTCTTGCTCAGGCTGGCCAGCTGAACTGGTTGGTCTCGGTGCGGCCTGGCGGGGAGATGCGATGGGCGTGCGCGGCTTGGCGCATCCGCGCGGCCGCCGCTCCCTTGGCGTCACGCGCGGCGGTCGAGAAGTAGTCGGCCAGTCCAGCGCGGCGGGTGTTCGCGAGATGCCGCGGCAAGGGTCGGGCCAGCTCGTCCTTGTAGAGCTTTGCGAGCGTAGCCCGCATCGACTCCTCGAGCGGGCTTTCGCCGATACTGTTGCGCAGCTCGAGGCGCCCCGCACGCGTGCGGTAGTCGTACAGCTCGCTGTCCTGAGGGCTCACGACCGGCTCGACGGTGCCTGGCCGCCAATCGCAGTAGGTGACGAGCTTCGCCCGTGGAGTGCGGAGCGCGAGGACGTGAGCGGGGGCACCGGCGTACGGTTCCAGTGCGAACTCCGTCACCACCTCGTCGGTGGCGTGCAAGACGTGGGAGCGTCCGGGCGCACTCGGATCGCGCAGCACGCGCATGAGCTCCAGGCGGTCGGCGATGTGCTCGTAATGGGAGTCTCGCCGCCACTCCTCCGACCCGTTTGCGATGCTAAGCAAGAGCGGCGCCACGTCGACGCTCGAGGTCAGCTGGTCACGGACCTGCCCTGGCTTGGTGAGCACGCCGCGGGGGTCCCTGATGATCAGCGGTACACGGATGCCCTCCTCGTAGGCTGCCGCGCCCTTGCCTCGCAGCCCGTGCGAGCCGGCGTACTCGCCATGGTCTGAGCTGAATATGACGATCGTGTTCTGGGCGACATCCGGGCGGCTCTGGAGCGTTTGCAGGACAGCGCCGACGTGGCGGTCGACCTCCTGCTGCAACTTGGCGTAGAGATCCATCATCGAGAGCCAGGCCTTCGTCGCGTGCGACCCACTGAAGGGCACTTCGCCGAACGCCTGTGCCGCCGTCTGCTGCAGCGAGAGCTGCAGCCGGGGCTTTCGTCGTGCCTGCAGCTGCTCGGGCGTCTCGAAGTTGAGCGGCATCTGCTGCGCCGTTCGCGACGCGGAGCGCTCCTGCTTGACGGCCTTGGTCCACGTGTACCACCAGGCGATGTCGTGGGGGTTGACGAGCGAGACGGTCGTACACCACGGCTGCTGGGCCGAGACCTGTTCGAACCATTCGCCGAACTGCGAGACGATCAGCGGGTCGACTCGCCATCCCTGGCCGGGCGCGCCGTCCGGGGACGGGTAGGTTCCTCCGGAGAAGCCGTATGGCTCGAGCGCATCTGCGTTCTCGAGAATGCTCCACTTGTTATCGCCGTGCGTGAGATGCCACTTGCCATACCAGTAGGTGCGGTAACCGTGCTCGCGCAGCATCCGACCCCATGTCGGAAAGCCCGGGTCCAGAGTGCTGCCCCCGGTGATCATGCAGCCGGTCTGGTGCGTGTAGAGGCCCGTGAGCAGAGTCGAGCGCGCCGGTGTGCAGTCGTTGGAGGCGGTGTAGTGGTTGGCGAAGCTGACGCCTTCCCCGCCGAGGCGGGTGACGTTCGGCAGCAGACTCGGCGAGACAGGCATCGCGGATATCCAACGCGGATTGGAGCGCAACTGGTCGACCAGGATCACGAGGATGTTCGGCTGCTGATAGGAGCGCGCCGCGGGTATGGCCCGAGCCGCGCTTGACGCAGCGCGGGATCCACCCAGCGCGCCGGTGAGAGCGCTGGCCCCGATTGCTCCAGCGAGCAGGCCGCCACCGGCGAGCGCGCTCTGCTTGAGAAACGTGCGTCGGTCAAGGCGCCCGTCGGCGAGGTCAGTGGGCGCCGGCTGCTCGCTGGAGTTCTGGTGTAGCTCGCGCTGAGTTTGATCGAAATCGGACATCGGTTGCGTAGAGTCAAACCGCCGGCTCAACGGTAAACAACTCAATGTTCGTTGAGTGCGATGACGGATTAAGCGTCGTTTGCTTAACCGTTGAGTGCACTAACAACAGATCCTGCGCGCCTGTCGCATGGACGACCAGCTCTGGCTAAGCGGCGGACGGGCCTCGAACCCGCGACCTCAAGCTTGGGAAGCTTGCGCTCTACCAACTGAGCTACCACCGCGCGCAGGGAGATGGTAGCGCCGCGGTGAGCCTCGCGTAGCGCGAAAAACAGGGTCCTGTCTACGGCTGCGAACGCCGGCCTTTACCCTTTGAGGACGTGCGCCGATTCGTGCTTCCGATCATCTTCAGCGTCTGTGGCGCCAGCCTGATCGGGTTGCTCATCTACGGAATCACCCATCAGGCGGCGAGCCGCACGCTTGACGACGCCGTCGCGCAAAGGCAGTGGCCGCTTGCGCCCCAGCCCAACCATCGGCTGCTTGCTCTCACAGCGGGCGCCTCGAGCAGCGATCTCGCCGCCCACAGGGGCCAAGTGGTGATCCTGAACTTCTGGGCGTCCTGGTGTCAACCCTGCGAAGACGAGGCGCCGTTACTGCAGCGCGAGCAGCCGAGGCTCCTCAGCCACCACGCGACGGTGCTCGGCGTCACCTACAAGGATCTGACCGTCGACTCGCAGAGCTTCATCCGGCGCTTTCACCTGACGTATCCCAACCTGCGTGACGCAAACGGCTCCTTCGCCGAAGCGTACGGGACAGACCAGCTCCCGGAGAGCTTCCTGATCGACCGTGAGGGCAGGGTCAGGGCGATCGAACGCGGCGCGATCAGCGGCGCCTTTCTCAGGCGGGCGCTCACGCTCGCGCTGGAACCATGAACCGGCGCCGCAACCCACTGACCCTCGTGGTCTTGTGCACGCTGGCGCTAGGCGCGCTCGGGGGCGCGCCTGCGCTCGCGGCGCGCGCGAGCCTGCCGACGATCGAGCGCCAGGTCATGTGCGTGACCTGCAAGATCCCGCTGAACGTCGCCGAGTCCCCTCAGGCCGATGCTGAGCGAGCGTTCATCCAGAAATTGATCGACAGCGGCCACAGCGAAGCGCAGGTCAAGCACGCGCTGGTCGCTCAATACGGCTCCGCGGTGCTGGCGCTTCCCCCCGCCCACGGCTTTGACCTCGCCGCCTACCTGGTGCCCGCACTGGTGGTGCTCGCCCTCCTGTGCCTGCTCGTAGTGCTGCTCCCGCGCTGGCGCAGGCGCGCCGCCACGTCCGACCAAGACGCAGGACCACGCCCGACACTTACGCCTGAGCAGGCCGCCCGCTTGCAGGAGGACCTGGAGCGCTACGACTGACCGCTACATCTCACGCGGGGCGCTGACACCGAGCAGATCCAGGCAGCGCGCGATCGTGCTCTGGCAGGCGACGCACAACGCGATCCGCGTGGATTCGACGGTGGCCGGCTCGGCTCCAACAACCCGGCAGTCGCGGTAGAAGGCGGTGAACGCCTGCGCGAGCTCGAGCGCGTAGGCGGTCAGCCGATGGGGACCACGGCGCGCGGCGGCCTCCCCCACCTCAGCGGGAAACGCCAACAGCTTCTTCACCAGCGCGCGCTCGGCCGCCTCCAGGGGCTGCTCGGCGCCCGCCCGGCCAGGCGGGGTAGCTTCGAGCGTGCGCCCGACCCTCTCCGACCCGACCTTCTGCAGGACCGAGGCGATGCGGGCGTGCGCATACTGGACGTAGTAGACGGGGTTATCGCTCGATTGTTCGCGCGCCAGGTCGAGGTCGAGATCGACCGTGGTGTCGTGCGAGCGCGAGAGCAAGAACCAGCGGGCGGCGTCGACGCCGATCTCGGCGATCAGCTCCTCCAGCGTCACGAACTCGCCCGCGCGCTTGGACATCTGGGCGCGCTCGCCGGAGCGCACCAGGTGCACGAGCTGCATGGTCAGCATCTCGAGCTCGTCGGAATCGCCGCCGAGCGCCTGGTAGGCGGCCTTCATGCGAGCGACATATCCGTGGTGGTCTGCCCCCCAAACGTCGATCTGGCGGTCGAAGCCCCGCTCGCGCTTGTCCTGGTGATAAGCGATGTCGGAGGCGAAATAGGTGTGCTCGCCGCCGGAGCGCACTAGCACGCGGTCCTTGTCGTCGCCGAAGTCGGTTGTTTTCAGCCACAGCGCCCCGTCCTTGCTGTAGGTGTGGCCGTGCTGCTCGAGCACTCCCAGTACTTGGTCGACCGCGCTCGGGTGGCCGCCGTGGAGCTCGCTCTCGTACGCCCAGTGATCGAAGTGCACGCCGAAGCGATCGAGCGACTGGCGCATCGTCCGCAAGAGCAGGCTGACGGCGACCGTACCGACGTTGCGTGGCTCGACCTGCGCCTGGGGGGAGTCCGCGAGCTGGGCCTTCACCGAGTCCGCGAGCGCATGCATGTACTCGCCGTGGTAGCCGTCCTCGGGCACCTCTCGTCCCTGCATAAGCGCGATGACCGACGCGCCCAGCTTGTGGATCTGGGTGCCCGCGTCGTTGACGTAGAACTCGCGCGAGATCGTGTGGCCGTGGAAGGCGAGCACGCGCGCCAGCGCATCTCCGTAGGCTGCGTTGCGGGCGTGACCGACGTGCATCGGTCCGGTCGGGTTCGCTGAGACGAACTCCACGACGATCCTTTCGGGGCAGCTGGCCTGGCCGCCGCCAAACCGCTCCCCCTCTGAGAGCACTTGCCACAGCGCGGCGTGATGCCACTGGTCTGCCAAAAAGAGATTGAGAAACCCAGGGCCGGCGATCTCGTAGTGATCCAGCTGTCCCCCGAGCCGCTGCGCAAGCGCCTCACCGAGCCGCTGCGCCAATGCGCGCGGCGCCGTGCCCGCGTGCTGAGCGAGCAGCAGCGCGGCGTTGCTGGAGTAGTCGCCGAAGTCCGCTCGGGGGGGCGCCTCCAGCACGATGCCGCCCCGCTCGAGCGCCTTTTCACCGAGCAGCTCGGCGATCAGCGCAAGCAGCACCTCGCGCAGGCCTATCTCGGTAGTGGTAGGGCTCACCGGCGAGGATCTTACGCGCACACGGGTCACGCCTTGGCCTAGAGGCACACCGCCCGCAGCGCCAAACGGGACGCCGCTTGCGCTCGGGAGCGCAATATTGCCCCACCGCCCCGTGAGGCTGCGATACTACGCCTGTGAACGACGACGACGCCGGCGCTGAGCGCCACATCAACATTCACCTCTCCCCGGAGATCATGGGCGGCGTGTATGCGAATTTCGCGAACGTCAGCCACTCGGACTACGAGTTCACGATCACGTTCGCCCGTGTCGACCACGAGGTCGAGTCTGAGGAGGTTCCCGGCGTGGTCGTCTCGCGCATCAATCTCTCGCCGCGTTTCATGCGCGAGCTGATCGACGCGATGGAGGACAACTACTCCAAGTGGCGCACCCGCGAGGGGATCAAGAACCTGCCTGAGTACGGCGGCACCGAGGCCCAGGACGAGGATTAGGAGCGCCGCTGGCCGCGCGCGTATGCGCGCGCTATGCCGATGCGCTCCACCGCCGGCGGATGGCTGGCGAAGACGCGCACGAGCCAGCGCGGTGGATCCGGATCGGCGAGGTTCTGCTTGACGATTCGCTGCTCGAACGCGATGAAGGGCTGCGCCTCGCCCGTAAGTCTCAGCGAGAACGCGTCGGCCCTCGACTCGACACGGCGCGAGAGTGCGCCGAAGGTGCTCCCCGTCACCGCGCTGGCCACCCCGACTGAGAGCGCGAGCGCAGGCAGGACGCGGGCGCTCACGGGCACCCGCGCCGGATCGTGACCTAGGGCCGCCAGCAGCACCGAGCTCGCGTACATCGCGCCGGGAGCGCTCAGCGCGACGTGCGCCAGATGCCGCGCCACGTCGCGGTGACGCACGTGTCCCAGCTCGTGCGCCACGACGAGCCGTGTCTCCTCGCGGGTGAAGCTCTCGAGCAGCGTGTCGAACAGCACTACGCGCTTGGTCGCGCCTAGGCCCGTCACGTATGCGTTGGCGGCGGTCGTGCGGCGCGACGCGTCCACCCGGTAGACCTCACCGACACGCACGCCGGAGCGCTGCGAGAGCTCGAGTATGTCCCCGCGGACCGGTCCGTCCGGGAGGACCGTGAAGCGGTTGAAGATGGGGTCCAACACGACCGGCGCCAAGAACGTGAAGACGACCGCCCCCGCGGTGCTCCCAAGCGCTCCGAGCAGCCACCAGCAGCGCGGGTAGCGGCGCATCAGCGTCACCGCCGCGACGGCCACGCCACCGTTCAGGGCCGAGTCGATGGCGAGGCCCTTCGCGACGTCGAGCGCCCAGCCCCGCCACGACTGGGTGGCGAGCCCGACCGCGAGCGCGCGTCGCCGCGCGAGCGCTCTCATCGGCAGCGGCGCGAGGTTGAGCGCGAGCGTCAGCCCCGCCCCGCCAACGGCCGCCTGCAGTGTCGGGGCGCTCGCTCGAGCTGCCTTCGGCTGGCGGCAGCGGCGCACGCATAGCAGCAGCGCGGCCCCTTGCAGGGCGGCGCCTGCGAACTGCAGCGCCAGTTGCGGGTACCCAAATCGGCGCGAGCGCACGATATCGTCGGTTGAGAAATAATCCTGGACATCAACTGGATCCGGCTCGATCAGGCCCTCATCAGGACGCAGCAGGAGCACGGCTCCCCACGCCAGCGCGAATGCTCCCACGAGCGCGTGATGTGGCCGTGGCATGCAAGCACGTCGCTTGCGGGTCGCGGTCCTGAGCCGGAGACGAGCGGTGTACACAGCGACAATGATGAAGGTAGCGGTCATCTCCGACATCCACGCCAACCGGCACGCCTTCGAGGCGGTGCTCGAAGCCGTCGCTAACAGCGACGCGTCCGAGCTGTGGTGCCTGGGCGATCTGGTCGGGTATGGCGCGGAGCCCGATAGCTGCGTGGAACTCGCCCGCAATCACGCCGCCGTCTGCCTGGCCGGCAACCACGACCTAGCGGTCGTCGGCGAGTTGCCGCTGGACGAGTTCTCGCGCGGAGCGAGCCTCGCAGCACAGTGGACGGTCGAGGTGATGAGACAGGACAACCTCGCTTTCCTCGCCAGTCTGCGTCCCGAAGGGCAGGAGGGCACGATCGGCCTCTACCACGCCAGCCCGCGCGACCCGGTGTGGGAGTACGTGCTGTCGGCGCTGCTCGCAGAGCTTTGCCTGGACTCCCAAGCGCAGCGCATCGGCCTCATCGGCCACTCTCACGTGGCGCTCTCGTTCGTGCGCGAGGAGGGCGCGCTCACGACCGGCGAACCGAGGCGAGCTGGCACCCAGCTGGATATCTCCAGCGGTGAATGGCTGTTGAACCCCGGCAGCGTGGGGCAGCCGCGCGACGGTGACCCGCGCGCCTCCTGGCTGATGCTCGACCTCGATGAGATGAGCGTCTCGTTCATGCGCACCGAATACGACGTCGCCGGTGCCGCCGGTGCGATCCGCGCCGCGCGGCTGCCCGACTCACTCGCCGAGCGTCTGGAGTACGGTCAATGAGCATGCGCACGCTGATCCACTGCTCGCTCGCCCTTGCGCTTGGCCTCGCCGCCGCGCTGCTCGTCTCATCCTGTGGCGGATCGGGCAAGGGGCTCATCCCGTTGGCGAACGCCGGCCCACTGCAGAGCGACTTCGAAGCGGTCGCGAACGCGGCACGTGAAGGCAACGGCAACTGCGCCGCCACCAGCAGGGCGCTCGAACAGACGCAGCGAGACTTCCAGAGACTGCCGGGCAGCGTCAATGCCGCCTTGCGCAACAGGCTGAGCGAAGGGATCACCAATCTCCGCGACCGCGCACTGGCGCTGTGCGAACAGCCGCTGGCGACGACGAGCACCCCGACCACGACCACCACGCAGACGACGCCCACCACGACCACCGGCACCCAGACGACCCCGACGACCACGACCCAGACGACGCCCACCACGACCACCAACACGCAGCCCACCACGCCCGCCCAGGGCGGCGGAACCCAGGGGCCGGGCGAAGGTTCGCAGGGCAACGGTGGAACAGAAGAACCACAGGGTGGTGGCCCTGGTCCCCAGCCGGGCGCGAGCGGCGGCACCGGCCAGGGAGCGGGGCAGTGAGCGCCACGGAGATCGCGGAACGCTACCGCCTGGAGAGCCGTCTGGGTTTCGGCGGCATGTCGACCGTGCACCTGGCCTTCGACTTGCGGCTGGAGCGCCGTGTCGCGGTGAAGCTGTTGGCTGAGCACCTGGCGGATGACCCCACCTTTGTCTCCCGCTTTCAGCGCGAGGCGCAGGCCGCCGCTCGTCTCGTTCACCCGAACATCGTTCAGATCTTCGACTCCGGCCTTGACGAGCAGAGCGGCCAGCACTTCATCGTGATGGAGTACATCGAAGGCTCCTCCTGTGCGGAGGTCCTCCGCGACGATGGTTGGCTGGAGGTGCCGGAGGCGATCTCGATCATCGAGCAGGCCTGCAAGGGGCTGGACTACGCGCATCGCCACGGCGTGGTGCACCGCGACGTCAAGCCGGGGAACCTGCTGCGCTCGCGTGAAGGGGTGGTCAAGCTCGCCGACTTCGGCATCGCCAAGGCCACCGAGCAGTCGAGCATCACCCAGGTCGGCTCGGTGCTGGGGACAGCCGCCTATCTGGCGCCCGAGCAGGCGCGAGGCGAGGAAGCAGGCCCGAGTGCCGACCTGTACGCGCTGGGCGTCGTCAGCTACCAGCTGATCTCCGGGCGGTTGCCCTACGAGGCGAACTCGTTGACGGAGCTGGCGCTCAAGCAGCAGCAGGAAGAGCCACCGATACTGAATACGCTCGTCGCGGCGGTAACGCCAGAGCTCGCCGAGGCCGTCGCGGTGGCGCTCGCGCTCGACCCCCGCGACCGCTTCCAGAGCGCGCAGGAGATGGGCCGGGCACTGCGCGATGGCGCGCGCGGCGTGGCACCCAAGCAGCCCGTCGGCGCGGCCGGCGCGACTCGCGCCACGCAGTTGATGAGCGCCGGAGCCCCGGACCGGGAACGCACGGCCGCGCGCCAGGCGGTCAAGGCCCGCCAACCGCGCCCCGGCCCCCACCAGGGGCGAGCGCGACCCCAACCGCAGGTCTCGGCTAGGCGCGAGACCGCCCGTGGCCGCCTGCTGGCCGCCTCGCTTGCGCTGCTCGTGCTGGTCGCGTTGATCGTGGCGGTCGTGCTCGTAAGCACGCCGCAGAAAACGAGGATCGTCTTGCGCCCGGTTGTCTACCACGAAGTCCAGGAATCCTCGAGCGCGCTCAGGCAGCTCGTCAGCGACAACACGGCCCAGTAGCCGGAGTGTCTGCTCAAACGCCCTGTGGCGGGCGCAGCGGCAGCGGCGCTCCCGCGCGCAGTGCGCTCGTGACCTCGGCTAGGCGCCCCGCGATGATCGCCGTGCGCAACTCGCTCATCAGTGCGGCGATGAACGTCAGGTTGTGCGCGGTCAGCAGGCGCATGCCGGTCAGCTCTTTGGCACGCGTCAGGTAGCTCAGATACGCCCGCGAGAAACCCTGTGAGCAGGCTGGGCACGGGCAGCCGTCGATGAGCGGCTCGTCCGCCTGACGGCAGGAGCTCTTGGTCAGGTCGATGCGCCAGCGAGTTTGAGGATCGGGGACAAGCGCGCTGCCGTGGCGCCCGAGACGGGTGGGCATCGCACAGTCGAAGGTGTCGATCCCGAGCTCTACGCCGCGAATCAGATCATCGACCTCGCCGATCCCAAGCAGGTGCCTCGGCCGCCCATGCGCCTCGCCTGAGAGCTCCTCCACGGCGAAGCGCACCACTTCGTACATCTGCTCCTTCTCAGCCCCGAGCGAGCCGCCGATCGCGATCCCGTCGCATGCGCTTGCCGCCACAACACTTGCGGACTCGCGGCGCAAGTCCTCGAATACCCCGCCCTGCACAATCCCGTAGACGAGCTGCTCAGCGGGCCCGTGCTCACGGTGCCAGGAAAGGCAGCGCTCGAGCCAGCGGTGGGTGCGCTCGGTCGAGCGGGCGGTGTAGTCGCGCTCGACGTGAAACGGCGTGCACTCGTCGAACACAAGGGCGATATCGGATTTGAGCGCCGCCTGCACGGACATCGAGCCCTCCGGGGTGAGCAGGCGCTCGCGCCCGTCGATGTAGGAGCGAAAGCGCACCCCCTGCTCCTCGATCGAGAGAATCGCGCCCGCCCGCTTTGCCGCCTCGCCGTGCGGAGAGCGTCCCTTGATCTCATCCGCGACGGTGCCGTGGCCCATCGAGAAGACCTGAAACCCGCCCGAGTCCGTGATTATCGGCCGCTCCCAGGCCATGAAGCGATGCAGTCCTCCGAACTGGTCGATCAAATCTGGGCCGGGATTCAGCAGCAGGTGGAAGGTGTTGGCAAGCACCATGTCGTAGCCGAACGCCTCCACCTCGCTAGGCAAGAGCCCCTTCACCGTGGCCTTAGTCGCCAGCGGGACGAAGGCGGGTGTGCGAACATCGCCGTGCGCGGTGTGCAGGCGTCCGGCGCGAGCGTAGGAGGAGCTATCGCGGGCTTCGATCTCTAGGGCGGCCACTGCGGCATCCTAGAGGTAGCTGCGAGCTAGCCCACGAGCTCCGGGACGATGGCGGGCCGACGCGCTCAGATCGCCATGTTCGTGCTTGCCCAACTCATCAACGTCAGCCACCTGATCAAGGTCGCTGGCTATCCGGTGCTCTTCGCGCTGGTCATGGGCGAGGCGAGCGGGGTGCCGATACCGGGCGAGACGGGTCTCATCGCGGCTGCGCTGGGCGCCAGTCAGGGCCAGCTCCAGATCGAGTTCGTGATCGCGATCGCCGCCGCCGGCGCGATCGTCGGCGACAACATCGGCTATCTGATTGGCCGCAAGGGCGGGCGTTGGCTACTCGAGCGGCCCGGCCGCTTTCACCGACAACGCCTGCTGGTGCTGCGGTCAGGCGAACCGTTCTTCGCCCGCCACGGGGCCAAGGCCGTCTTTTTCGGGCGTTTCATCCTCGGCCTACGGGTGTGGGCGTCGTGGCTTGCGGGAGCGAACCACATGCGCTGGCGCTCGTTTCTGTTCTGGAATGCGCTCGGCGGGATCTGCTGGGCGACCGTGATCGGCCTGACTGCCTACCTGCTGGGTCACGCCGCCGAAAACGTGATCGAGACGTTCGGCGTCTATGGGCTGGTGGCAGCGCTCGTCGTGCTGGTCGGCTTGTTCATCGCGCACCGACGCAGCAAGAGGTAGAGGCGCGCCGCGCCGGCTCGCCGCTGTCAGTGGCGCGCCTCTACCGCAGGCGCCGGGGCTAGCCGGTGCTCTCGGGACCGGCGGGAGCCTCACCGCTCGCCTCGATCAACGGTGCCTTGCCCGCGAGGCTGATCTCGACTCGCCGTGGCTTGGGCTGCTCTGGCTTGGGGATCCTCACCTCCAGCACACCGTTCTGGTAGCCGGCCTTGATGTTCTCCGGGTCGACATGCTCAGGCAGAGTCAGCGACCGTGAGAACTTGCCGGTCGCTCGCTCCAGCCGGTAGAAGCCGCCCTTGCGGTCATCGCGCTCGGCGCTACGCTCGCCGGAGATCGTCAACACGTTCTCCTCGAGCTCGATGTTGAGATCGTCCTCGCTCAGCCCGGGCACGTCCGCACGCAGGACGAGCTGCTCGTCCTGCTCAAAGAGATCCATGGCGGGAACCCAGCGCTGGGCGCTGCCGCCATTGCCAGCAGGGTCATACAACCCGAACAGGCGGTTCATCTCTTGATGCAGAGCTTGAAACTCGCGTGCCGGCTCCCATCTGAGTAGTGCCATGTCCTATCACCTCAATTCGATTGTTGACTGCATCATCATTATAAAATCTAAGCCTATTTCTATCAAGTCTATTGGTCGTTTTCGGGTACGCAAGATGACGCCTGCCGGCGCACATTTGGAGCGCATCGCGTCCCGTGAAGGCTCTAGCAGGCAGTGCAAGGAGCGACGCGCTCCAGCATGTCTGCTAGGACCGTCAGCTCGGACTCAGAGAAGCGAGCGAGAAAGTGCTCCCGGACGAGCGCCAGGTGCGTGCAGCGGGCTTCTTGCAGGCGCATGCGACCCGAATCCGTGAGGCAGGCGTAGGCGCCGCGCTTGTCACGCTCACAGGAGCAACGCTGCAACAGGCCGTCGCGCTCGAGGCGATCCACGAGCCTCGTCAGGCCGCTGCGAGACAGCTGCGCCTGCTCGGCCAGGTCGCACATGCGCATCCGCTCGCCGCTGGCCCGCTCCAGGTGGTGCAGTACCTCGTAGGAGCTCATTGGCAACCGGTGCTCCTGTTCCAGCCGCGCATCAAGCTGCTTGGCCAGGCACCCGTAGGCGCGCAGCAGCCCCCGCCAGGCACGCGCATCGCCGTCACTTGAAATCCCCCCCACGGAGGCGGCGATCTTGACGGTGGTGGCAGTTGACATGACGCTGATTTCAGTGAACCTACTCAGTCGAACATAGCAGCGGCGCGGCCAAAGAACACGCAAAGAGCCCGTTTTCGAGGGTCGCTCAGGTCCTTCGGCTCGCCCGCCACACCCACCACATCATCGCGGGCTGCAGCGGCAGCCGCCCATACAGCGCCCAGCGCGGCACCCGTGCGAAACGCTCCGCCTCGCGCGCCATGTGGAGATTCGCCGGGAACACGGCGGCGAGCAGCGCGATCAGGCCCAGGCCGGCCACGCGTCGCGTGGCGGGCACCAGCATGCCCACTCCGCCAGCGATCTCAGCCACCCCGCTGAGCGCGACCAGGCGCTGCGGGTCGCCCATCCCGGGCGGGACGATCCGCCTGTATGCGCTCGGCATCACGAAATGGTTGACGCCGGCCCCGATGAAGAACACGCTCGCCCACACGCGAGACCTGCGCGCATCCTGCGGCCGTGTGCCAGCGCTCACGGCCCCGGCCTTTCGATGAGCGAGCGCCCGCTCATCTGCGATGGCTGCGCAATACCCAGCAGCTCGAGCACCGTGGGCGCGACGTCAGCCAGTACACCCCCGTCTTGGCGCAGGGATATGCCTGGCACGGTCACGACGAGCGGCACCGGGTTGAGCGAATGGGCGGTGTTGGGGCTCCCGTCCGGCTCGAGCATGTGGTCGGCGTTGCCGTGGTCGGCAGTCACGACGCACACCCCTCCGCTGGCGCGTACGGCCCGCAGAACCTGGCCGAGACACTCGTCGACCGTCTCGATCGCCTGAACCGCGGCGGGGATCACGCCGGTGTGGCCGACCATGTCGGCGTTGGCGAAGTTGATGATGCCGAAGCGGGGTTTGTCCTCGCCCCAGGCGCCTGTGAAAGCCGCGGCCGCCTCGCGGGCGCTCATCTGCGGCTTGTGGTCATAGGTGGGTACGTCGCGCGGAGAGGGAACGAGCTCGCGCCGCTCGCCGCTGCACGGCGTCTCCTCGCCGCCGTTGAAGAAGTAGGTGACATGGGGATACTTCTCGGTCTCCGCCACGTGCAGCTGGGTGGCGCCCATGCCGGCCAGCACCTCCGCGAGGGTGGTCTGCGGGCGCGCCGGCGTGAAAGCCACCGGGTAGGGCCAGCCCTCCTCGTACTCCGTGAGCGTCGCCAGTCGCGTCACGGCTGGAGCGCCCCCGCGTCCGCTCCAGCCCGGCAGATCCTCCGCGTCTTCGCCGAACCGCGGCTCAGCCAGCACGCGCACGAGCTGGCGCATGCGGTCCGGGCGGAAGTTGAAGCACACGACGCTGTCCCCGGGCCGGATGCGGGCCTCCTCGCCGACGAGCGTCGGCTCTATGAACTCGTCGGTCTCGCCGCGCGTGTAGGCGTCGCGTACCGCCTGCTCGCCGCCCGAAGCGTGGTGCGGGGCGCGGCCGTGGACGAGCATGTCGTAGGCGCGTTGGGTTCGTTCCCAGCGGCAGTCGCGGTCCATCGCCCAGTAGCGACCCACAACCGACCCCACACGAGCGCCGGTGGCGTCGACGCGAGCCAGGTAGGCGGCCCCGGCGTGCGGCAGCGTGTCGCGCCCGTCGGTGAACGCGTGCACCACCACCTCGGCGGCGGGCGCCAGGCGTTGACCCAGCCCGATCAGCGCGCTCAGGTGCTCCAGCGAGGAGTGGACCCCGCCGTCGGACACCAGCCCGAGCAGGTGGATGCGGGGCGCGTCCGCGAAAGCGGCGTGCAGCACATCGTTGTCTGAGAGCGTGCCCGAACGCACCGCCTCGTCGATCCTCACCAAGTCCTGCTTGACGATCGAGCCGGCCCCGAGGTTGAGGTGGCCCACCTCGGAGTTGCCCATCTGCCCCTCCGGCAGCCCCACCGCCTCGCCACAGGCGATGAGAGTGGTGTGGGGACACTCGTCCCACAACTCGTCGAACACCGGCGTGCTGGCGAGCGACACCGCGTTGCCAGGGCCCGGCTCGGCCAAGCCCCAGCCGTCCAGGACCACCAGGCAGGCGCTTGGCGCTCGGGGTCGCTGGATGGAGTCGCTCATTGCCACGCCAGCTGCGGCACTCAGGCGGCCGCTGCCCCCACGATCCTCGCAAACGACTCGGCATCCAGCGAAGCGCCACCCACTAGCGCCCCGTCGATGTCGGGCAGGGCCAGCAGCTCGGCGGCGTTCTCCGGCTTCACCGATCCTCCGTAGAGGATCCTCACCTGCGCGCCAGCCTCCGCCGAGCGCGCCTCGATCAGCGCGCGGATGAAGGCAATCGCCTCCTGCGCCTGCTCGGGTGTGGCGACGCGGCCGGTGCCGATCGCCCAGATCGGCTCATAGGCGATCACCACCGCGCCGAGCTCGGCGTCGGCGACGGCAGCGAGATCCTCGCCGACTTGGTGGCGCAGCTTGCGCTCGGTGTCCCCCGCGTCACGCTCCTCCTCGGTCTCCCCCACGCAGAGGATCGGCTTCAGTCCCGCCGCCAGCGCGACCGGCACCTTCTGCGCCAGCGCCCGGTCGGTCTCGGCGAACAGCTCTCGCCGCTCCGAGTGGCCCAGCACCACCCCGTGCACCGCCAGCTCGGCGAGCATCGGCGCGGAGATCTCGCCGGTGAACGCACCTTGAGCCTCCTGGTGCATGTTCTGCGCGTAGACCTCTACGCGTGATCCGCGTGCGCTGTCAACCATCGCGCGCAGGTCGGTGAAGGGGACGCAAATGGCGACGTCCACGCCGCTGACCGAGGAGACCCGTGGCAGCAGCGCCTGGATGTACTGCTCGGCCTCCTCCTCCGTCTTGTGCATCTTCCAGTTGCCCGCGACCAGCGGGACACGCTCGGACGCCATCACGCCACCTCCCCCAGCTCGAGTGCCTGTACGCCCGGCAGCGTGCTGCCCTCGACCAGCTCCAGCGTCGCTCCGCCGCCGGTCGACAGGTGCGTCACCTGCCCCTGTAGGCCGAATTGGGCGAGCGCTGCGGCGGAGTCGCCGCCGCCGACCACCGTCACCCCTTTGGCGCGCGCGACCGCCTCGGCGATCGCCCGCGTGCCGGCAGCGAACGGGGCAAGCTCAAACGCGCCCATCGGGCCGTTCCAGAAGACGGTGCCGGCGGCCGAGATCTCCTTCGCGTAGCGCTCGGCGGTGCGGGGGCCGATGTCCAGACCCATCCAGCCGGCGGGTACCTCGACAGCGTCCAGCGCGCGGTGCTCCGCGTCCGCCGCGAAGCGCTCGGCGATCACCAGGTCCACCGGCAGCTCGAGGCGGGCCTTGCCGGACCCGGCCGCCTGCGCGAGCGCACGCCGGGCGTGCTCGACGTCGTCTGCGGCGCATAGCGAGTCGCCCACCGGGTGGCCCTGCGCGGCGAAGAAGGGAAAGCACATCGCGCCCCCGATGATCACGACGTCCGCGACCTCGAGGAAGCGATCGATAACGGCGATCTTGTCAGCCACCTTGGCACCGCCGATGACCGCCACCAGCGGCCGCGCGGGCGACTCGAGGATCCCATACAGCGTCTTGACCTCGCGTTCGAGCAGGCGCCCGGCAGCGCTTGGCAGCAGGTGCGCAACCCCCTCGGTCGATGCGTGAGCGCGGTGCGCCGCCCCGAACGCATCGTTGACGTAGGCGTCAGCGAGCCGCGCGAGCGCCCGCGCGAAATCGGGGTCGTTGGAGGTCTCGCCGGGCTCGAAGCGCACGTTCTCGAGCAGCAGGATCTCGCCCGGCGCCAGCTTTTCGGCGAGCTCCCCGACCGGCTCGCCGGCTACGCCAGGCGCTAGCGTGACGCTCGCCCCGGTGAGCTCGCGCAGGCGCTGCGCGACCGGCGCGAGCGAGAGCTGCGGGTCGGCCTGGCCTTTGGGGCGGCCAAGATGGGAGACGAGGATCACCCGCGCGCCGCGCGAGCGCAGCTCTTCGATCGTCGGCAGGGCACTGACGATGCGCGTGTCGTCTGCGACCACACGCTCGCCACCGTCACCCTCGCCGAGCGGCACGTTGAAGTCGACTCGCACGAGCACACGCTTGTCCTCCACGTCCAGCTGCGCGAGGGTCCGCAGCAGCGGCTGGCGGGCGGCGTGGGCCACTGCGTCGCCGTCCGCCCCACTCACAGGACCCGCTGGACGAGGTCCACCAACCGGTTGGAGTAGCCCCACTCGTTGTCGTACCAGGCCACCACCTTCAGCATCGTGCCGTTCATCACGGCGGTCAGCTGGCTGTCGACGATGGAGGAGAACGGTGAGGAGACGATGTCGCTGGAGACGATCGGGTCGGTGGTGTAGGCGAGGATGCCCTTCAGCGGCCCGTCCTCGGAGGCCGCCTGCAGTGCCCCGTTGATCTCCTCGACGCTCGTCGCGCGCGAGCACTCCACGGTGAGATCCACGACCGACCCCGTCGGCACGGGCGCGCGTACGGCGAAGCCGTGCAGCTTGCCCTGCAACTCGGGGATGACGAGCCCGATCGCCTTCGCCGCGCCGGTCGAGGCGGGGATCAGGTTGATCGCTGCGGCCCGTGCCCGGCGCAGGTCTTTGTGCGGCAGATCCTGCAGGCGCTGGTCGGCGGTGTAGGCATGGATGGTCGTCATCAGCCCGTGCTTGATCGCGACAGTGTCGTGGATGACCTTCGCCACGGGGGCCAGGCAGTTGGTGGTGCAAGAGGCGTTTGAGATCACGTGGTGCGCGGCAGGGTCGTATGCGTCGAAGTTGACGCCGAGCGCGACCGTCACGTCCGGTTCGGTGGCAGGCGCGGAGATCACGACCTTCTTGGCGCCGGCGGCCAGGTGCTTGGCGGCGCTCTCGCGGTCGGTGAACAGGCCGGTTGACTCGATCACGACGTCGACGCCGAGGTCGGCCCATGGCAGCGCGGCGGGATCACGCTCGGCCAGCACCTTCAGTTCTTTGCCATCGACACTCAGCGCGTCGTCGGTCGCCCGCACCTCTCCTGGATAGGGACCGAGGATCGAGTCGTACTTGAGCAGGTGCGCGAGCGTACCCGAGTCGGTCAGGTCGTTGACCGCCACCCACTCGATGTCTTGCGCGTCTTGTCTTGCCTTGGCGGCACGAAAGACGTTCCGGCCGATACGGCCGAATCCGTTGACTGCCACGCGTACGGCCATTTACCAGCCTCCTGAAAGAGAATGAACGAGGCCGTCCCTGCGGCTTAGTGCCTCGCGGTCCGGCGGAACCTCAAGGCTATTCCAATACGCGATCGGGCGACGGGACGAGGCGTCCGGCGCCCACCCAGGCCGCTGGGCGTTCAGCGCGAGTTCGCGACGATCTCGATGCGCATGCCGTCGGGGTCCAGCAGATAAGCGGCGTAGTAGCTCGACCCGTACTGGGGACGCCGGCCGGGTCTGCCGTCGTCACGGCCGCCGTTGGCGAGCCCAGCGGCGTAGGCGCCGTCCACTCCCGCGCGCCCCGAGGCGGCGAACGCCAGATGCCCGTATGCCGGCGCGGGGAGCCGGCCGCGCTCGACGATCCAGAAGCTCGGCCAGTTCACCCCGTAGGCAACGGCGTGCGGCCCCTCGTGCAGCCGCCGTCCGCCGAGGGCGAACAGAACCGCGTCGTAGAAACGCTCTGAGCGCGCGAGGTCGCTCACCTCCAAGCCGACGTGGTCTATCACGCGCTAGAGGTCCAAAGGACGCTTGTCGACGTCACGGTGGCGGACCGCGATGGCGAGGTCCTCGCGGCCGCGGTAGAGCTCAGCCAGATGCTCGGCGATCGCAACGGAGCGGTGCCGCCCGCCGGTGCAGCCGATCACGATCACCAGATGGGCCTTGCCCTCGGCTACATACTGCGGCAGCAGGAAGTCCAGTAGCGACGTGACACGCTCGTAGAAGACCTCGAGGCGCCCATCACGGGCGATGTAGTCGATTACCGGCTGATCCAGGCCCGTGAGCTCGCGCAGCTTCGGCTCGTAGTGCGGGTTGGCCAGGAAGCGCACGTCGAACGCGAGATCCTCCTCGCGTGGCGGACCGTGCTTGAAGCCGAAGCTCATGAAGGTGACCGCGAGCCGCGTGAGCTGCTCGCGCGGCAAGGATTCCGAGGCGATCTTGCGTCGCAGCGCCGCCGCCGACATGCCGGTGGTGTCGATCACCAGATCGGCCCGCTCGCGCACGGGCGCAAGCAGCTCGCGCTCCGCGCTGACGCCCTCGGCGACGCTGCCATTGGGGGCCAGCGGGTGGCGCCTGCGCGTCTCCTTGTAGCGCGTCACGAGCGTCTGCTCGGACGCCTCCAGGAACAGCACGTGGTGCGTCAGCCCGAACGACTCGAGGTCGTCAACGACAGCCTGCAACGCGTCGAAGTAGGCCCCGCCCCGGACGTCGGAGACGACGGCGGCACGCTCCACCTTGGAGCCGCTGTGAACGAACAGCTCGACCAGCGAGCGGATCATCTCCGGCGGCAGGTTGTCCACGCAGAAGTAGCCGGCGTCCTCGAACACGTTCATCGCGGTGGACTTGCCGGCTCCCGAGAAGCCTGTGATCACGACCAGCTCGCGCAGGCGCGACTGGCCAGCATCAGTGTCGTCGCGCGTCTGGTGCGCGGGTCCTTTGACCGCCACATCACGCATTGTGCCGGGCTTTTCGGACATCGAGCCCGCCCTCACCCGGCGCGGTGCAGATGTCCGTACAGCTCGCGCGCGACCTTCGCCGGCAGACCCGGCACTGCCTGAAGCTGCTCGCGGGAGGCGGCGATGATCGCCTCCGGTGAGCCGAAGTGCTTGAGCAGCGCCCGCTTGCGAGCCGGTCCGACGCCCGGCAGCTCATCCAGCAGGGAGCTGCTCATCGCCCTGTCGCGACGTGTGCGATGGTGGGCGATGGCGAAGCGGTGGGCCTCGTCGCGCACGCGTTGCAGCAGTTGCAGCTCGGGCGTTGAGTGGTCGAGCACCAGCGGGGCGCGAGCCCCCGGCAGGAAGACCTCCTCGATCCGCTTCGCCAGCGAGACGACGGTGACGCCCCGCTCGCGAAAGCCGCGCAGCGGCCCAAGCGAGGCGGACAGCTGGCCCTTGCCTCCGTCGATCACCACCAGGTTCGGTAGCCCGGCGAAGCTCGCGTCGTAGTCGGGGTCGTGTGGGGAGATGTCCGCCTGGCGCTCCCATTGGGCGAAACGGCGGCCCAGCACCTCCGCCATCGACGCGTAGTCGTCGGAGCCCTCAACGCT
>JANWLE010000083.1 GCA_025451035.1 Solirubrobacteraceae bacterium | reverse complement strand
GGCGGCCATCACCCTGACGATCACCTCGAAGGCGCCCGGCTCGGGGACCTCGATCTCCTCGATCTGAAAAGCGTCCTTGGGCTCGCCGAAGCGCTCCTCGCGGATCACCCAGGCGGCCATTGTCTTTGGTAGCTCGCCAGGCTCTGTGTTTATCGCAGAGACTTGTTGAAGATCGATCGCCACTGTGTTTAGGACCTCGCGTGTCGTCGTTTGCAGGCGCTCTGAATCCTACTGAGGCTAAGCGCCCCGAGCGTGCCCGCGCCGCGCGGGCTCAGCGCGGCTGGCGTCAGTCGCCGAACGGCAGCTCGATGACTTCCGCCGTGAGCCCCGTCTCGCCGACCCGCAGCATGCTGCGGGGCTCGGCCTCCCGGCGTACGAGAGCCAAGCCGATAGGACCAAAGCTGGGTGAGAGAACGGAGCTGCCGACATGCCCAACGGGCCGCTCACCAAGCCGCAGCTGCGCCCCGGACGCGACGGGCTCGGTGAAACGCAGGCCACGCAAGTGGCGGTTGGGTTTGCCCTTGTAGTAGAGGCGGGCCACGGTCTCCTGGCCGACATAGCAGCCCTTGGTGAAGCTCACCGCGCGCTCGTTCAATCCCGCCTCCTGCGGGATCGTGCGCTCGTCGATGTCGAGCCCGTAGCGTGGGCGCCCGCGCTCCACGCGCAGCACCTCGGCGGCCTGTTCGCTCACGGTCTGCGCGCCGCTAGCCATGAGCGCCTGTAACGCCTCCTCGCGCTCGGCGGCTGCGCAGAGCACGTCGAGGCCCTCCTCGGTCTTGATCAGTCGAGCGGGCCGGTTGGCAATGTGAGCGGCGAGATGGGCGTGCTCTGAGGTCGGCAGCGCGTCGAGCTCGATGCCCGCAGCTTGCGCGGCGACCGACGCTGAGAGCGGACCGATCAACGAGAACAGCGAGCTCTCGAGCGTGCGCTTGTGGAGCTGCACCTCATAGCCGACGGAGAAGCGACGGATCATGTCGAACAGCGCCTGCAGCGCGACGCGCTCGGTGTCCAGCAGCAATTCGCTTGGTGGCTCACCGGGCTCGCCGGCCGCGAGGACGCGCAAATCGCCACACATCATCCCCTTGTGGGTGAGGAAGGCCGCGTAGCGTCCTTCGCCGCCGCCCAAATCGAGCAGTTCGTTGGTGACCTGGCCGTTGAGGAACTCGACGGCGTCCTTGCCGGTAAGGGCGAGCTTGCCTCGCTCGGAGCGATCGACCAGACCGCACCCCTGCTCGAGCAGATGCTGCTTCTGCACGGCTGTGTTGGTGTCCGTGAAACCCACGAGCTCGAGGATAGTCGGCGTGGAGCGGTAGGCTACGCCGGCGATGAGCTTGGCCGACACCTTTCAGGGGATCGTCGACTCCCTTCCCGAGGACTGGACAGATATCGAGCTCGACCTGCGTATCGCGGACGAGTCGCGCTACGTCGACGCGGCTGTGTATCTGGTCACGTGCAACGCCAAGCCCTACTCGCACCATGACTGGCACTGGCGCATCCTGGTCGCCCATCATTTTGGTCACGCGGCGGCGGCTCCGGCGGTCCACGGCGCGCTGCATCTACTGGACGATGCCGGCATCGAGGGCGAGCTCGCCGTGCGAGAGGTCCGCTCGGGCAGGGTTGAGACTGTCCAGATGTGGGGCCGGCCGCACTCGGTGCGCGAGGAGTTCCGCCGCATCCGCTCGCAGTAGGCGCCGTGGCTGCCCTCGTCATCCGCATTCGCTAGCGGCCCATGGCGCGGGTGCTCGCTCTCATCCCGGATCTTCTGTTCGGCTCGCGCGTGCAGAGCATGCTGTCTATAGCTGGGCACGACGTGCGGCTGCTCGCGGACCCCGCTGCTCTGCGCGCAGAGCAGGCTTCCGGCGCGGTGCTGGTGGTGGACTTGACCGGCGAGTTCGACGGCCCAGCGCTGCTGCGAGAGCTCGCCCAAGAGGGATCGGTGCAGAGTCTTCGCACGCTTGGCTTCTATGCGCACGTAGACCCCGCGATGCGCGCGCGGGCGCTGGCGGCGGGCTTTGAGGTGGTGGTCCCCCGCTCGCGCTTCGCGCGCGAAGGCGGGGAGCTGATCGAGCGGCTGCTCGCCGAGAAGCGATGATCGGCGCGCTCGAGCGCGTGCGCCGGTCGCGCTAGCGGCTTGGCAACGCGATGAGCGCGCCGTTGTCCACGTGCTCGTTCGCGGACAGCGCCTGCCCGCGCTGCCTGATGGCCAGGCGTATCACCTGCCGGTGGCAGACCACGAGCGCTGGCAGCTCAGTGCGTTCGATGTCCTCCAGTGCCGCTGCGACGCGCACGCTCTGCTCGGCGAAAGACTCACCGCCGGGAAAGGCGAAATCCGCCTCGCCCGCGACGAACGCCGCGAACGCGTCGGGAGCGACCGAGGAGATTTCCGCAAAGCTACGGTCGGTCCATTCGCCGGTCTCTGTCTCCATCAGGCGGGGGTCCTCACGGGGCTCTAGGCCGAGGCGCGCGGCGACGATGTCGGCCGTTTCGCGGGCACGACGCAGCGGGCTGCACCACAATCTCACGAAGCCGTAGCCGTCGGTGCGCTGCGCCAGTTCCAGCGCCTGCGCGCGACCGGTGTCGTTGAGCGGCACGGCTCCTTGGCCCTGAAAGCGGCCCTCGGCGTTATATGGGGTCTGGCCGTGTCGCGCCATGTACACGCCGCTTGCCGCCTCGCTCATGGCGTCCCTAGCCGGCGAAGCTCGGGTCGAACAGTCGGCTCACTTGCGGCGGGTGCGGCACGATCCCGAAGTGCGCCTCCCAGCTGGCCCAGGATCTCAAACGAGCGAGGTTCAATTCGCCGAAGTGACCGCCGGCAGCGACGAACGCCCTCCGCAGGACCCTTAGCTGGGCGGCGATGGTGGCCCTGTTGAGGCCCGGAACCTCGCGCAGGAGGTCATCCTCGCTCGCCGCTGGGTCCCGCACGGTAAGCGCATAGCCACGCTGGATCGCGTGCACGACCTTTTCCACGAAGGCGTGTTCGTGCTCGACCTCCGCGCGGCTCGCGCAGAGCACGAGCTCGGGGTACGCGGGCGCGCCGTATTCATCGACGCGGAACTCTTTGATGCCGGGACGCGCGCTTGTGAGCGCGACCCCCTCGACGTCCCAGAAGGCGGTCGCCGCGTCGACGCGGCGCGCGAGCAGGCTGGGGACGGCCTCAAACCCGATGTTGATCGTCCTCACCTTGTGCGGATCTGCGCCGGCGCCTGCCACCACCGAGTCGAGTACAGCGTTGTCGCTGGCCAGGCCGGTGACGCCGATCTTATGGCCCTCCAGTTCGCGTGGGGTCTTGATCGCAGGCTGCGCGATGACGGCAGCGAGTGGTCTCTGCAGGAGCGCCATCACCCCCACGATTTGCTGGCCCTGAGCCTGCGCGAGCGCCAGGTCGTGAATGTCGAGCACGGCGAAGCGGGTGCGCCCCGACAGCAGCAGCTTGACCGAGTCGGTCGATTCCGACGGCTGCTCGATCTGCAGGTCGAAACCGGACGCGCGGTCGTAGCCCCGCGCCACCGTCGTGTAGAGCCCGGAGTGAACCGCATTCGGCGTGAAGTCGAGCACCAGCGTCGCGGTGGGCCGCTTCCCTTCCGATCCGCAGCCGACCAGCAGGAGTGTGAGCGTCAGCGCCGTGCCGGTCAGGCTCAGCGTCCGGCGGGTGCTGAGGAGGCGAATGAGGGCGGGCGCGATCATATTCGCTGCAGGATATGGAGTTCGCTTGAGGCTGGGCCTTCGCCCCGCGTCAGCTAGGAGACCGCTGCGTCGCCAGGGCGGGGCTCGAGCACGCCGCTCTCGGCCGGGCCGACGCTCGTCGGAGCGAGCGGTCGCAGGTACAGGAACTCATACAGCAGCGCGGCGATAGCGCCACCCAGCAGCGGCCCGGCGTACCAGACCCAGCCATTCGCCCAGTGGCTGCCGATCAGCTGCGGTCCGAAGGCGCGAGCGGGATTCACAGCGGCGCCCGTGTAAGGGCCGCCGAAGAGAATGTCGATCGTGATCGTCAGGCCGATCGCCAGGCCCGCGATCGACTTGAAGGTCCCGCGAGGGTCGACCGCGGTCGCGAACACCACCAGCACGAGGAAGAAAGTCAGGATCGCCTCCAGGCCGAACGCGGCGCCCGCACCGACACCGTGGCCGATCGCCGGCACGCCGAGATTGACTTCGGAGACCGAGGCCGCGGGCATCAGTTCGTTGAGCGCGAGCGCCGCGAGCGCGGCGCCGGCGAGCTGCACCACCCAGTAGACGGCGGCCAGCATGGGCGTGATCCGCTTGGTGATCAGAAAACCGAACGTGACGGCGGGATTGAAATGCCCGCCTGAGATGTGCCCGAGCGCCGAGACCATCACGCCGATCGCCAGGCCGTGCGCGATCGCGATCCCGATCAGAGAGGGGTCTTTGATGTCGTTGGCGGCGATGATCGAACCGACGCCGATGAAAATGAGAGTGAAGGTGCCGATGAACTCGGCTACGCCGCGGCGGAGGGGGTCTTCTGACATGGCCGGGAATCCTAAAGGCCCGTCGGACGGATCGACTAGCTCATAGACTGCAAGCGATGTCCCGACGGGTCACCTTCTCGCGCAACACGACCCTCTCGCTGTCGCGCACCTGCCAGTGCTACTGCAAGTACTGCTCGTTCGCGACCCACCGGGCGCATCTGCACCCGCCCGAGGAGGTTCTGCGGCTGATCGACGGGGCGGCGCGGCGCAACGTCAAGGAGCTGCTCGTGCTGACGGGGGAGAGGCCCGAAGTGAACGAGGCGGTGGCGCGCGCGCTGAGCGAGCACGGACACGAGGACTTCACTGCCTACGTCGTCTGGGTCTGCGAACAGGCATTGGAGCGGGGCATCTTGCCGCACACGAACCTCGGTGTGCTCTCGCGCGAGGACCTCGCTCGCCTACGCGAGGTGACGGCCTCACAGGGCTTGATGCTGGAGTCGATCTCCGAGCGGCTGATGGACACTGTCCACGCTGGCTCGCCGACCAAGCATCCCGCCCGGCGCCTTCAGATGATCGGGTTGGCGGGAGAGCTTCAAATCCCGTTCACGAGCGGGATCCTCGTCGGGGTCGGGGAGACAATGGAGGAGCGCATCGCGTCGCTGCAAGCGCTCGCCGCCGTGCACGCCGAGTACGGCCACATCCAAGAGGTGATCATCCAGAATTTCGTCCCCCATCAGAGCTACTACGGCCGCGAGCCGGCCGAGATCGCCGACGAGGCTGCACGCGAGTACTGGCGCACCGGGGTCTCCGACGGTGGCCCGCAGCTGCCGCTGCCGAGATGGGCGACCGAAGGAGCGGGCGCGGTGTCGATCGAGGACATGAAGCTCCTGGTCGCCGAGACGCGCCGGCTGATGGGCGATGTCGGCATCCAGGTTCCCCCGAATCTCGCCGACTGGTGGCCCGAGCTGGTTGGCGCCGGCGCCACCGACCTGGGTGGCCTGTCGGCCAATGGCGACCACATCTCCCCGGAGCACCCTTTCCCCTCGCCGCACCAGGTGCGAAAGCGCCTGCAGGCAGACGGGTTCGCGCTGACCGAGCGGCTGTGCGTGTACTCGAAGTACATCGACGCCGACTGGGTGGCGCCGGGAGTGCTCGACACCATCAAGCGGCGCTACTGGTCGTTCATACCCCGTCGCGGATCGGGCCGCAGCGACCCGCCGGCACCGATCCGCGCTGATCTTGTTCCCGCCGCGATTGAGAAGGGCCGTGACGGCGTGGCACTCGACGCGCAGGAGCTGACGGCGCTGTTCGCCGAGACGCGGCCCGAGGCGATCGAGGAGATGCGTCTCGCCGCCGACGAGCTGCGAACAGAGTTGATGGGGGAGACGGTCACGTTCGTCGTCAACCGCAACATCAACATCTCCAACGTCTGCACCGTCGGCTGCGCGTTCTGCGGCTTCGGCCAGGGTAAGCGCTCCCCCGACGCGTACGAGCACTCAGAGGCCGAGTTCGTGCGGCGGGTTTTGGAGGCGATCGAGTACGGCGCCAGCGAGCTGTGCATACAGTCGGGCATTCACCCGGACTGGCAGTTGGAGGACTACCTCGGCTGGCTGGCGCTCGCAAAGTCCACGGCGCGCGGTGCGGGTGCGGAGCTGCACCTGCACGCCTACTCGCCCATGGAGATCGCCCACATGTGCGACATCTCCGGGCTGCCACCCTCCGAGGTCTTCGCGCAGCTGCGCGACGCCGGCCTCGATTCGACGCCAGGCACCGCCGCAGAGGTACTGCACGACGGGGTGCGCGAGCGCATCTCCCCCAACAAGCTGCCCGTCGCGCGCTGGGTCGAGATAATCGAAGCCTCGCACGCTGCCGGCCTGCGCTCGACGGCGACGATCATGTTCGGCCACATCGAGGAGCCGTGGGAGCTGGCCGAGCACATGCGCGTCGTACGCGAGCTGCAACAGCGCACCGGCGGGATCACCGAGTTTGTGCCGCTGTCGTTCATCCCGTTCCAGACGCTGCTCGGCCGCACGCATGGGGTGCAGGAGATCTCTCGTGAGGAGAATCTCAAGCACACCGCCGTCTTTCGCCTCGCGCTCGGCCGCACCATCAAGAGCCTGCAGGCCTCGTGGGTGAAGATGGGCCTCGATGCCGCCTCAGAATCGCTTCGCTGGGGTGTCAACGACCTGGGCGGCACACTCATGGAGGAGTCGATCTCGCGGCTTGCGGGCTCCTATCACGGCACGCGCTTGGACCCCGACCAGCTCGTGGGCGCTGCGCACCGGGCCGGGCGCCCGGCCGCTGAGCGCACGACGCTCTACGACGTCAGACGACGCTACCCGTTGGAGGGATCGCCCAACGTGGCGGTTGCGGTCTAGCTGCTCTGGAGGTCGATCTCCAACGGGATGCCGTACTCGAACCAGTTGCGATGCAGCTCGGCGATCTTGGCGCGCGTTGGGCGTCCGTTTCGGTGGAATGTGCACTCGACGTAGTCGAACGGGTTGATCGTCTCGCAGTACGTCTGCTCTGCCAGCTGTCTCTCCGCCGTGTCCCGCAACTCCCGTGCCACGCCCGCGAACGTGCCGCCGCGGATGCGCAGGCGCACGTGTGGGTCGGCGCGGATGTTCAACACCCACGCCGAGATCGAACCGGCCTCGATCGCGGCCTGCGTAGGACGGATCATGACGACGTAGGCCTTGTTGCCCGCTCGCACCGCGTGGATGCACTTGCGGCGGGTCTTTCCCGTTCTGCGTCCGGTCGTCGTGAGCACGCCGAACCCGGAGGGCGGCCGAACGAGGAAGAAGGGAAGCATCAGCGCACTGAGGGTGCGCCCCCCGTTCAGCGAACGCGTGAATGGGTTGCCTTTGCGCTCCAGCGACCGCGTGTGGTTATCGCCGTACGGGTTGGTGTCACCGGTTGAGGCTGGCGATGTCTGGTCCAGCGTCGTGGGGCCAGTCGCCGCGCTGCGCATGAGTGTTCCTCCAGAATAGTTCGATTCGAACGATACGGAGCGTAATGTAGTCGATGCCGACCGCAAGCGCCAGTTTCATCTGCCTTTGGAGCCGGATGCTTTCCCAGCCGGCCCAGAGCCGCCACCTGAGCGACTTACGGGCAGAAGGTCTCGCACCGCGGCAGCTACGATCGCCGGGTGATCGTAGGGTTGCATGTGCCCGCCATAGACCATTACGAGCCTTGCGTGGGGTAGTGCAGCCGCAAGTCCGCGGCCGTGGACCGCACGGACCAGTTCGTCCTGTTCGCCCTGGATCACGACGGCGGGCGCCTCGATGCCGGCCAGGCCCTTGTCGATCTGGG
>JANWLE010000082.1 GCA_025451035.1 Solirubrobacteraceae bacterium | reverse complement strand
TTTGAGGGCGCGCCGAAGACCTACACGGTTTGGGAGATAGGCGGCAAACAGGTCGGAGGCATGATGCAGATGACCGACGAGTATTTCCCGGCCGAGATCCCACCGCACTGGGGCGTGTGCTTCGCGGTCGCCGACTGCGACGCCGTCGTCGCCAAGGCCCGCGCGCTCGGGGCAACCGTTACGAACGAGCCAATGGACATGCCGATTGGACGCTTCGGCGGCCTGATCGATCCTCAGGGCGCCTCGTTCACGGTGATGCAGGCGGCGTCTGCGTGACGGACTCGCCGGCGGCGAGGGCGACAGAGACCATCAGCTCGGCGCCCTCCACCCGCACCACGTCTCCGTCGCGCAGCTGGCGCCCGCGGCGCGTCTCGGGCTCTCCATTTACCGTCAACGGCACGCTCGCCAAGAGCGTCTTCACTTCGCTACCGCTGGCAACGACCCCGGCGAGCTTCAGAAGCTGCCCCAGTCTGATGGTCTGATCGCGGATCTGGACCTCTCTGGCCATGATCGGAATCTAGTACGTTCGCGAATTTGAACCGCGCCAGATCCCGGCTACGGCGACGATGCGTGGTCAGGCCTCAAGCTCGAGCTTTACCTCGCACATGTCCACCGAGGCTCGGACGCCCGGGGTGTCGCCGGGGTCCATCGCGCTGAACACCTTGTCGCCTGCCTTCATGTCCTCGGCCGTCGCAAAGCGTTGCAGTACCACCGCCGTGCTTTGAGCCTCGTCGAAAAGTACGGTCAAGCCGGTGGCGGGCACTCCTGGAGGCGGTCCGTCCGACTCCTTGATGCGGGCCAGCAAGCCCTCCATCCGCTCGGCGTTCACGCCGGTGAATCTCACAGTTCGTACATACATGGAAGCTTCCTCGCGTTGGGTGTGCACCAAAATACACCCAGGCCACTTCTCGGTCCATGAAGCGGTGGACGGCGAACACCGCAATCCAATCGATCGAAGGCCGGCGAGGTCAATGCCCGGGGTGCAACCTGTGCATCTCGCGCTCGATGTCCTCCTCGGTGATCGGGCGCCTGATGTGCACGTCCCACGCGTTCAGCACGAGGCCGATGCCCCACGCGCCGCTGACCCACGCCGGCCACAGGTCGCCGCTGCCGGTGAGTGCCCTAGATCGCCTAGATGGCCGCGTTGATGACGATGTACACGTACAGGTGCGCACCAAAGTCGCGGCGCTTCTTGAGCCGCTCCACCGCCTGTTCGCGCTCGTCCGGGTGGGCGGAGGTTGCGGTGGGTGTAAGGTCGGCCATGCATCCAAGTCAAGCGATCCTGCGCTTCGTTTTCTTCGGTGAAAGGCCGTGCGTCCGCTCAGGGTTTTCCGAAGCAATGACCTCCGACTTCGCACGCCGCGCCTTGGGCGGTTGCAGCTCCGCGAACGAGCGCTCGATGCCCTTCGCGAGCACCCCCACGTCGCCCGCCGCCATGCGGTCGGCGTTGAGGCCGAACACCATCTTGCCGGCGTAGGTGAACACCGCGATGCCGATTGCGTGTTCCGCGAACAGCGGCACAAGCGGGAGCACCTCCACGAGGGGGGCGCCGAGCGCGTACAGCCGCTGTTGGGGTCCCGGCACGTTCGTGATCGTAAGGTTGAACATCCGGGTGCCACCGAACATCGACCGCGCGAGGAGCGCCCCGGCGAGCGGTGGTCCCAGGTCGGCGAGGTCGACTATCGTCTTGCCACCGGTCTGTTGCGAGCCCGCCTTGAGCAGCTCCGCGCGCTTCACAACGCGGCGGTAGCGCGCGATCGGGTCCGCCTCGCTCACTGGCAGCTCCACGAACAGCGACGTTAGCTCGTTGCCGAGCGTGTGCCGCTGGTCCTCCGTTCGAAGGTTCACCGGCACCTGCGCCCTCAGATCGCGCTCGGGCAGCGTGTCGCCGCGGGAGAGCAGCAGGTGTCGCAGCCCGCCCGCGCAGAGCGCGAGCACGACATCGTTCACCGTTCCCCCGAGGCGTGCCTTCGTCGCCTTCACCTCGGCGAGCTCCAACCTCACCGTGGCGAAGTGGCGGGTGCCGCTCATCGGCCCGTTCAGGCTCGACCGAGGCGCCCCGATCACCTCCTCGCGCACGATCAGTTCGATGGCCGCACGCACGCGATCGAGCGATTCGCGGGGGTGTATCGCCGCACCCACGCCTGCCCGGGCTCCGCGCAACACCAAACCGGGGGAGAGCCAGAAGTGTCCGTCCGCGGGTTCGCCATGATCCTCCTCGCTCCCCGGCTGCCGCGGCGAGGGCGGCGGCGCGCCCTCCGGGGAGGTGTCGAGCAGGATGTGGCCGATGTCAACCGAACCGACTCCGTCGGCGAGGCAGTGGTGGGTCTTGGTCGCCAGCGCCCACCGTCCTCCCTGGAGCCCGTCGAGCAGCGTCATCTCCCACAGTGGCCGGTGGCGGTCCAGACGGTGCGACCAGAAGTCTCCGAGCCACTCGTGCAGCTCCTCCTCGCCACCCGGCGCCGGGAGCGTCGCGTGGTGCACGTGGGTGTCGACGTCGAATCCCTTTGCCGGCTCCCACGTCAGCCACGTGAGCGGACCCACACGGGAACCGGAGAGCTGTTGGGCAAAGCGCGGCAGCGTCCCCATTCGCTCGTGTATGTGGGCGCGGATGTCTGCGATGCTCGGCGTCCCGCCGTTGGGAAGCGGATCGAAGACGAGCGCGGCGCCGATGTGCATGTGCGCGGCCTCGTCGACCTGCTCGAGCTCGAGGAACATCGTGTCCAGCATGCTGAGCTGCTCGCCCATGGCCTCCGACTCCGTCTCGGGGTGGTGAGGCGGAATCTAGTGGGCGAGGCGCGAAACGGCATCGGAGCGCACCCGCGCAGAGAATCCGTACTTCCCCACGTACGTCGGTTGGAATCAGTATGCCCGGGCGAGCGCATCCGTCGACGGGGCGAGGAGTAGCGACCGTCACTGCAGTCATCGATCGGCCCTGAGTGGGCCGGCTCCCAGTCAGCGCTCGTCTTCCTTTGGGCTCGCAGTGGCTCTGGCTGGGTTCGGGCAGTCGTTCTGGACTGGCGAACTGGTCTCCCGGGGTGAGCAGCACGAATACCTACTATTGGGCATAACCACGCTAGGCCCAATACTGCTAGTGGGACTAGCGGCAACGCGAACCCGCTACACCTACCAACAGCTAGCAAGCTAGTTGATCTAAATACGCCTTACATTTTCAAGAAGCCGCTGTAGAAGAGCCCATCAAGGTAACTCGACCCAAGACTTCTGCGGTCAATCAAAAGGAACGGCGGATACCGATACTCGAAGATCAAAAGCTCTTCAAGCGCTGATTTACCTAGTCCGCTTTCCATTCCGCCTGGACGTGAGTCCAAGGTTCATAGAGAAGAGAGACCTGCCGTGATTTCTCAGTTGAGGTGGGCGCTAGCGCGACGAACTGCGTGCTCGTGCTCTGGGTGTTCTGCGTTACACAAAGGACAGGCCAGCCTCTCAGAACGAACCTCGGCACTCTGCGCCTCCTCCAAGCATGCCCTCGCCCACGCCTCGTCGCTGTACTCGTAGGACAGCTCACACTCCTCGGAGCCATGATGCTCAACGACACGCCGCAACGCCACCTCACAGCTCTCCTCGGCGGTGGCGCCCACGACCTCACAGTGGAATCCTCGAGGCCCGGCACACAGCCCAACCCAGCCATCGAGAGCCGTGTACGAAAGCGCACAGGAATAGCGCGGGCCGAACGGCTCGGTGAAGTCGGAGAGCTTGAGGTCGTGTTGGCGCATCGCTGTCTACCGTAGAGCAACCCGCGCCTAGGAGCAACGCTCGCCGCTCGCTAGCATGACTGCATGGTTTTACGAGTGACAGATGTCGAGCCTCTGGATGGTTATCGGCTACGGATCAGCGTCAACGATGGCGTGGTACGCGAGGTCGGCTTTGCTGAGGATGTCAAGCATGCGGATGGCACTCTGGCCGAGCCGTTACGCGATCTGGATTACTTCCGTCGAGTCGGCGTCGAGGAGGAGTCCCGCACGATTGTCTGGCCAAACGGCTTTGATCTAGACCCGGATGTCCTGCACGGCGACTTCGAGCCAGCTCAGCGGGCAACAGGTACGCGCGCATCCAGCGTCTAGCAAGTGCCTGGTCATGCGCAGGGACTGCGGGATAACGGTGGCGGCTGACATTTCAGGTCTTGGGAATCTGGGCGAATGGAAGATCTTTCTTGATGATCTCAGCGGACCGGAGATCGCCGGTTTTCTCGAGGAGCACGTTGAGGAGATGAAGGCGGTAACGCCTCCCGGTAGCAAGCACGCGTTGGATCTCGACTAACTTCTGCATATAGGAAGGATGATTGTCCTAATACTCTTTGCTTTTGGACCCGGTGTGCTCCAATAGCCACGTGACGATTTCTCCGTGGTTGGCTTGGCCTACGGCGATTTGCTCGACCACGGAGACGTCGATGTCAGGCAGCTCACCGTTGAGCGGGCAGCCATTGATTTCAAGGAAGATCTCTGTCAGCAGGAAGGCCGTGCGTTTGTTGTCGTCCGGCTGTAGGCATTGATAGCTTGACTCAAGGCAGAGAGAGCGTCTGTCCTCAAGCAGATCGGATACGCCGATAGCTTCGGTCGGCGTTCTGTCCGGATTGCACTGGACAACCTGCGCACAAGCTAAGAGTCGCCTAGAATGAAGGGGAAGCACGATGTCTGCGCCCAACACAATCTTCTTGCTGAACTTCCGGCACGGCACCCTCGAAGAGATCGACGAGGCCGTTCCGCCGCGGGGGATGCGAGATTCTGGAACACGCTCAACGCCAGAGGACCTTTCGCAGCATGAGGGCGTTGTCTTCGCCGCATTGGGGTCGCCTCCAGAGCAAGACACAAAGTAGCCGACTTTGCGAATCGCCTGGGCCAAAATCCTCGTACACCGCAACTCGCACGCCGGCGTGCGGTACGCTGAGTGCATATGACGCGGCTGGAACGGATCACGACCGACCCTGACATCTGCCACGGGCAGCCGACGATCCGTCGCCTACGCTACCCCGTCGAGAACCTGCTGGAGCTGCTGGCCTCTGGTATGACGATCGAGCAGATCGTCGCTGATCATCCGGATCTCGAACGCGACGACCTACTCGCCGCTCTGGAGTTCGCAGCGCTAACCGCTGGCGGGCACAGAGTCGTACCGCTCGCCGCAGCGTGAAGTTCCTCATTGACGCCCAACTCCCACTGCGGCTCTCCAACCACGTGGCGAACGCAGGCCACGACAGCGTCCACACCTCCGCTCTACCGGACGGCAATCGAACCAGCGACCGTGAGCTGTCGGCGATCGCCGGCAGCCAGAACCGCGTGCTGGTCACCAAGGACCGAGATTTCCGCGACAGCCACCTGCTGCTGAATGTTCCGCGCCAACTCCTGATGGTCGCTACCGGCAATATCACCAACGACGATTTGGTTGCCCTGTTCGAAGCGAATCTGTCACTGATCGTTGAGGCCTTCGAGAACACCTCGCTCATCGAAATCACCCAAACGAGCGTCGTTATTCACGATGCTCGGTGACCGCGTCTGCGCGCGACCCTCTCAGCCTAGTCTCGCATCTAGACTGACTCTCGCCAAACAGTAATGCAGTCCGCGACAACGGCCTGAGATAAGGTGACCCGACTGAACTGCAACTTGCCTGCGCACGGGAAGACGGGGTAACAGTGGCGCCTGACATTTCAGGTCCCGTCAATCAAGGCGAGACGAAGATCCTTTTGGATGATCTCAGCGGACCGGAGATCGCTAGTTTTCTGCAGGAGCACATTGAGGAGATGAAGGCGGTGACGCCTCCCGGTAGCAAGCACGCGTTGGATCTCGACGGACTTCGCAGTTCGTCGGTGCGTTTCTGGACGGTTGTGGGCGATGGGCGGATAGTCGGCTGTGGTGCGATCAAGCGGCTCGACGATGAGCATGGCGAGATCAAGTCGATGCGGGTTGCGCCGGCGTGTCGGCGTATTGGTGTTGCGTCGATGCTGCTGACGTATCTGATCGCGGAGGCCGACCGTATGGGCTTCGTGCGGTTGTCGCTTGAGACAGGGGCCTCCGAGTTCTTTGAGCGCGCGCGCCGGCTCTATCGTAAGTACGGCTTTCAGTTGTGTGGTCCATTTGCCGACTACGTCCTTGATTCCAACAGCGTCTTCATGACAAAGGTGCTGTAGCGAAGCGTTGCTCCTGCCGGTACAGATGATGCGGCGACCCGCCTGCCAGCCGCCGCCGTACTGCCTCTCGCCGCAACGCCACCTCCACCTCCGACATACACACCTCCACGCTCGCTCAA